>CAKSFY010000013.1 GCA_934454035.1 uncultured Clostridia bacterium
ACCTCGGTGTGCAGAGCATGGACGATGAAGTTTTAAGACTTTCGGCTAGAGGGCATACAAAAGAGCAGGTTAAAGAGGCTGCACAGCTGATAAAGAAAAGCGGCATCCGCCTGGGACTTCAGATGATGACGGGACTACCCGGCGATACCGCCGAAAAATCAATTGATACTGCGCGGCAGATTATTGCATTAAAGCCTGAAATTGTGAGAATTTACCCAACGTTGGTTATTGAGGGAACAATGCTCGAAAAGCTTTACAGAAACGGTAGCTACAAGCCTCAGACGGTAGAGGAGGCAGCAGAACTTTGCAAAAAGCTTGTGGAAATGTTTTGCGAAAGCGGAATAAATGTAATCAGAGTCGGACTCCAGAATACGGACGAAATATCCGAACACGGAGCAGTGGTTGCAGGACCCTTTCACAGCGCGTTCGGGGAATTAACCGATTCGCTTGTTTTTTATGACAAGATTAAAATGGCTGCCGAAAAGGCGGATATTATATATGTCAATCCGCGCGATATTTCAAAAGCCGTCGGACACAAAAGATCAAATGTTGAGAGAATATATAAGGAAAAGAACAAAAAAATTAAAATTATGCCGGACGAAAGTGTTCGCCGCGGCGAAATAAAAATATAGGCAGGTGAGAAAATGTATTTAAAACGGATTGAGCTGCAGGGCTTTAAATCATTTGCCGATAAGACGGTGCTTGACTTTGGTCAGGGAGTAACATCGGTTGTCGGCCCCAACGGAAGCGGAAAGAGCAATATTTCTGACGCGATTCGGTGGGTTATGGGCGAAATGAGTGCAAAATCATTAAGAGGCTCAAATATGCAGGATGTCATTTTCGCAGGCACAGAAAACAGAAAACCGGTCAATTTTGCCGAGGTAAGTCTTGTTCTGGACAATACTACCCGGCTTTTCCCGATTGAATTTGACGAAATTATGGTTACAAGACGTGTTTTCCGTTCGGGCGAAAGTGTTTATCAGATTAACAGGGCAAACTGCCGCTTAAAGGATATTGTGGAACTGTTTATGGATACCGGTATCGGCAGAGACGGTTACTCCATGATAGGTCAGGGTAATGTGTCGCAGATTTTGTCCACAAAAGCGGAGGACAGGCGAACATTTTTTGAAGAGGCGGCAGGCGTTTCAAAATTCAAGCACAGAAAAGACGAGGCACAGAGAAAGCTTGCGGCGGTTAATGATAATCTTCTGAGAATATCGGATATTGTGACCGAGCTGGAGGGGCAGCTGAAGCCTTTGGAAAATCAGTCCAAAAAAGCTCATAAATATTTGATTCTGTACGGCGAGTACAAGGGGCTCGATGTAAGCATGTGCCTTATAAATTTTGAGAAAAATAAAGAACTTCTCAAAAGAGCGCAGGCGGAATACCAAAGCGTGGCAGATGAAATCGAGGATTTGAAATCCAAGGAAACCGAAATAGAAAAAAAGCGAAACGAACTTTATGAAAAAAGCACTCAAAAGGACGAGGAGCAGGCAAAGAAAAACAGCGAGCTTATCGAAAATGAAGGTGCAAGCATGACTGCGGCAAATGAAATATCAATTGCCGAAAATGATATAAAAAACAATATCGCAATAAGTGCCAGAATTGACCGTGAAATTGAAACAATCGGCGAGGAGAATAAACGGTCGGATAATAGAATAAAAGAACTTACGGATATGATTTCGGCGCTTGAACAGGAATCGGCGGAGCTTCTAAAGGCGTTTGACAAAATAAAGGATGCAAATGAGGAAATTTTTTCGCGTCTCAGCGAAAGCAGGGAGGAAGCGGACAGGCTTAAAAGCGAAGTAATCGGTAAAATGAATGAAGTTTCCGAACAAAAGGCGAAGCTTGCCGGAGCGGAATCTTTAAGAAGCAGTATTCTTAAGCGCAGAGAAGATGTTGAAGAAGAAATAAAAAACCATGGCATGAGCATGGAAAATGTGCGTGCCGAGCTTTCGGAAAATCAGGCGGCCATTGCCGAAAAGACTAAAAAGAGCGAGGATATGTCAAAGCGCATATCTGAGCTTTCCGAAAATCTTGAAAAAATGCGCTCCGAATATGAATCAGTAAAAAAAGAAGCGGACGGCGTTACGGTTTCACTTAATTCAAAGCAGTCTCAAAAACGTATTTTGGAGGGAATGGAGAATTCCTACGAAGGCTATGCAAAGAGCGTTAAGGCTGTTTTGCAGTCGCAGGAACTGAAAAGACTGTCAATTTACGGGACACTGTCGGGACTTGTGGACGTTGATAAAAAATATGTTACCGCAATTGAAACCGCTTTGGGCGGAGCAATGCAGAATATCGTTGTAGAATCGGAGGAGGACGCAAAGGCAGCAATTGAATTTCTGAGAAGAAACCATGCCGGGCGCGCAACCTTCCTGCCGGTCAGCTCGGTAAAGGGCAGACCGTTTGAAAATTTAAAAGAGGTATCCTCTTTTAAGGGATATGTTGGTATAGCCTCCGACTTGCTGAGATATGACAAAAAATATGACGGAATAGTAAAGAATCTATTGGGCAGGGTTGTCGTTGTTGACAATATTGACAACGGAATTGCAATGAGCAGAAAATTCGGGTACAAATTTAAGACCGTAACCCTGGACGGGGATATTTTAAATGCAGGCGGCTCAATGTCCGGAGGAAGCGCAGGCAAATCGGGAGGATTTTTGTCGCGTGCAGGTGAAATTAAAACTTTGGCAGCGGAAATTTCAAAGCTTATTATAAAAGCAAATGAACTGGCGGATAAAAAAAGTGAGCTTGAAAGCGATATTTCAAACATCAATACTCAGCTTGAGGCATACAGACCTTTGGCGAGAGAATACGAAAACGAACTTCTTGTACTTAAAAATACATGTGAGCATCTAAAACAGACCATAAACGACAGCGGATCTTCAGAAAAGGCTCTTGCAGATGAGCTTGAGAAAATAGAAAAACAGCTTGCCGCAAGCGGAGAAGAGATAGCAAAGCTTATTGCCGAGACAAGAAAAACCGAAAATCTGATTGAAGAAAAGAACAAGCTGGCGGCTGAAAAAGAAGAACTGTATAATAGTCTTTCGGAGGAAAAGGACAGTAAAAACAAAGAGCTCCTGGACGAAACACTTCATCTTCGCGAGCTTGAACACTCAATAGGAGATAATAAAAACGAAATCGAGGATTTGAAAAACAGAATCAAGTCAAATGAAGTCCTTGCCGAGTCAAAAGAAAGAGATAAGAAAGAATATGAAGAGAAAAACAGGGAGCTTCATACACAAATAGAAGAAAAGAAAAAATCTATAGAGGATATTAAAAAGACCTCAGAAATGATTAAAAAGAGCATTGAAGCGCTCGAAGAGGAAAAAACAAATATTGTTGACGCGCTTAAAAAGATTCAGACGAACAATAAAGATGTCACCGACAGAATGATAATTTTGCAGCAGGAGCTTGCAAAGGCTGAGAACAAGGAGAACAAAATTAATGCCGACAGTGAGAATATTATTGCGAGACTGTGGGACGATTATGAGCTTACGCTGACAACCGCAGAGGAAATAAAGACGGAAATCGAGGATGAAAAGGCGGCAGCCGAAAGAGTCCGCGAATTAAAGGGTAAGATTAAAGCACTGGGCAGTGTAAACATGGACGCAATCGAGGAATATAAGTCGGTTTCCGAACGTTTTGAATTTTTAAGTACACAGAAAGCGGATTTGGAGCAGTCGAGGGAAAACCTCAATAAGGTAATTGAATCGACCGAGGTGCTTATGGAGGAGCATTTCCAAAAGCAGTTTGAGGAAATCAACAAAAGCTTTTCGCATGTATTTAAGGAGCTTTTCGGCGGAGGTCACGGCAGACTTTATCTTTCGGACCCGTCCGATGTTATGGAAAGCGGTATAGAAATTGAAGCGCAGCTGCCGGGCAAAAGCACGCAGAATCTGTCACTTTATTCCGGCGGTGAAAAATCATTTATTGCGATAGCGCTTTTGTTTGCTATTTTGGAGGTTAAGCCGACTCCGTTCTGCATTCTGGACGAGATTGACGCGGCTTTGGATGATGTAAATGTGTCGAGGTTTGCAACTTATCTTAAAAATTATTTGTCGCAGACTCAGTTCATTGTCATAACCCACAGACGAGGAACTATGGAAGCTGCAAACATTATGTACGGCGTGACTATGCAGGAAAAAGGCGTTTCCAAGCTTTTGTCATTGCATATAGATGATGTGGACGAGGACATGCTCAAATAAGACATCGAAAGGAAGTGTAACAGATGGGATTTTTTGAAAAATTAAAAAAAGGTCTCGGAAAGACAAAGGAATCTATTTCCGAACAGGTAAATAATGTTTTTAAAGTTTTTGTCAAAGTGGACGAGGAGTTTTTTGAGGAGCTTGAAGAAGCGCTTATCATGGCGGATTTCGGCGTTGAGACCTCATCTGAGATTATTGAAAGATTAAGAGACAGAGTAAAAACAAAACGAATTTCCGATTCCGATGAGGTAAAGGGTGAGCTTAAGGAGGTTATAACGGAAATTCTGACAAGTGTTGATACATCCATGCACTTGGAGACCGTTCCGTCGGTTATATTGGTTATAGGTGTAAACGGAGTAGGAAAGACAACCAGCATCGGAAAGCTTGCCGCACATTACAAGGCTCAGGGAAAACGTGTACTTTTGGCTGCGGCAGACACTTTCAGAGCCGCAGCGATAGACCAGCTGAATATTTGGGCGGAGCGCTGCGGCTGCGAGATAATAAAGCAGCATGAAAACAGTGATCCGGCAGCGGTTATATTCGATGCGTGCAATGCCGCAAAAGCAAGAGGTGCGGATATATTAATCTGTGATACGGCAGGCAGACTGCATAATAAGAAAAACCTTATGGCAGAGCTTGCAAAGATTTTCAGAGTAATCGAAAGGGAGCTGCCCGGCTCATCAAAGGAAACTCTGCTGGTGCTGGACGCGACTACGGGGCAGAATGCAACAAGCCAGGCAAAGCTTTTTTCGGAAGCGGCAGAAATCAGCGGAATTATTCTTACAAAGCTTGACGGGACGGCAAAAGGCGGCATAGTGGTGTCCATAACGGAGGAACAGGGGATTCCGGTTAAATTTGTTGGAGTCGGCGAAGCTATAGACGATTTGCAGGAGTTTAACCCTGCGGATTTTGCAAGAGCGGTCTTTGAAGAATAAAAAGGAAATTTATGCGGAGGGGATATTATGAAGTTATTGGGTAAAATTGTCGGAATTATTTTGGCGCTTTCGCTTTGCGGCAATGTGGCTTTTGCGGAAGAATTTGCGGATATGGCAGATAAAATACTTGCAGATGTCAATTCTGCAACCGGCGCGGATTCGATATGCCGGCTTATTGAAGAAGGGCAGCTTGATAATTTATGCCATGCGATTAACGGATATGAAATCGGCTGCGATGACCCTATGGCTGCGGCAGAGTTTGTATTTAATGGGAAAACGTATGACAGCTGCAAGGTACTTGCCGACATCTACACGGCTGCATGCATTGTAAATAAAAATGACAGAAGCATTTTGAGAGCTAATCTTGAAAACGGATTTTTAATTGAGGTTTTGGGACTTGATGCGCAGATATATCAAAAGGTAGAGCAAAAAAATTTGGTTCTCGAAAAACTTTCCCGTAACAAATATACCTCAGCGGAGGAATTCCGCGCGGAATTTGTTGAAGTGTACAAAAGTTTGGAATCCAACACGAGCAGCGGCGGCAGCGGAGGAGGCGGCGGCTTTGCCGACGCAGCCGGAATTTTTGAAACGGACGGTACCCCTGCCGATAAAATTATTGACGGAAACAAATATATAATAAGATATTACGGCTCGGCTGAGGGCGGAGCTTTTGCGGCGGCGGTATATAGCGGTAACAAGCTTAAAGGCGTTGCTGTTACCGATTTTGATTGTGATAAGCAGTATTCGGATGTTTGCCTTGAATTGGAAAACGGAGATACAGTCAAGGCATTTTTGTGGGAGAGTATTGACAATATGATTCCCAAAAGGAATATGACCGAAATCGACGTTTCGTCCTATAAACCCGATATCAGCACAGGTATACTTATCGATTCGATAAACGGAGCAATTATTGAATATACCGATTCTGACGGAAACGTGAAAACTGAAAATTTTGCAGCGGCTTTTCCGACATATAAATATCTCGGACACCGGGTTAAGGTTACCTCCTGCAAAGCGTATTTGTGCACAATAGAGGATATAGAAGAATATGAAAGCGTGCTTTTAAACTATAATGATATCGATAGTTTTTCGCTAACCGAAATAGTTTCGGGAGAAAAAAATTATCCGATTTCCGAATCGGCGGTATTCTGTTTGGACGGTGTGAGATACAGTAGCATACCTTATCCGGATGAAGAATATGAAATATTGCTTTCGAGACGCAGCGGCAGTGACAAGTGGGAAAATGTCAGCATAATGAATTTCAGAACAGGAGTAGTCGAGTATATAGGGGATATGGTCTATTTTGAAAACGGCAGCAGGCTGAGCTTTTCAGATTATACAGACTTTGTATCCGATTCGGATATGACTGTCGGCAGTGTGGTGTCATATTGCCATGATGTAAAGGCATATGTCAGCAACAAAAAAGTGTACGGAAAAGCGGAATTTGCAGATAACGGAATAGTAATAGACGGAGTTGAGTATAAAGCGGCAAATATTTCGGCAGAGACAATATATGATTATTATACCGCATATTTGAGCACTTTCGGAAGAATCGAGAAAATAGTTCCTGATTTATCTGTATACAAGACATCTTTAATTGTCAAGTCTTATGAGGAAGACGGAGTTGTATATGCCGAAACGGCAGATGGAGAAAAAATATCGGTCCCGAACGAATTTATTTTCTTTGACGAACATCATACGGCTGCGGATTTACCCGTTATTATGGAGGAATGTGATGAGCTTTATGCAAGATTTATCGAATCGGACGGAGCTGCGGAAAGGCTTATAACAAGAGGCGGTACGACTCAGCAAATGACAGCTTTTGGCGGACTGCTTAAATGCGGCAGCTTTATAACCGATAGTGATACCGAATGTTATATATTCGGCAATGGTAAATACAGAAAAACGACCGTTGCCGAATGTAAATTCCCCGATAATGGAAGTTACAGCTGCACACTCTTTTTTGACGAGAGTGACAATACTACGACCCCGATATGCGTAGTTATTGGGGAATATTCCGTATCCGCAAGATTTATTGCTGACAAAATTGATGCCGAAAACAAAACTGTCTCGGGATATATTGACGGCAAATATATGACATTCAAGGCAGACGAAACTTTGCTTGGCGCTATAACACCTTTTTCGTACGGAATAATAGGTCGGTTCGGCGATGAGGCGCTTTACTACAGAAGCATAGGAATTTTGGGAGAAAATCCTGTCGGAACAGTAAAGAAAGTTACGGACAAATATATTATTGCCGGGGAATATAATCCGCTGATATTTGCAAAAAACCTTAATGTATATATATTTGACGGAAGCAGCATAGAAAGGGCAAGCATTTCGGACATTGTTGCCGACCCGAACGGTCAGGGATACGGAAGCTATATCCTCTATATTGATTCCGGCGACCAAACGACAGCAAATAATATAGTACTTCGAAAATAAAAAAGGAGCAGATCAAAATGGCATTCTTGACACTTAATCACAAATCGGAAGCAATCGGCAAAGCAATGCAGCTTTCGCTTATTGCTCCGGACAGTTTTTCGGAAAAGCCGCTGCGCGTGCTTTATCTCCTGCATGGACTATCGGATGACTGTACCGCCTGGGGAAGATACACTTCGGTTGAAAGATATTTAAAATTTAATAATGATACTTTGGTTGTAATGCCGGACGCACACAAAAGCTTTTATGCGGATATGGTATTCGGAGACAAGTTTTACACATATATTACCGAAGAGTTGCCGGCGTATATAAAGTCATTGTTTAATGTCAGCGGAAAAAGAGAAGATACTTATATTGCAGGCTTGTCGATGGGCGGTTACGGAGCATTTAAGATTGCTCTTTCAAGACCCGATAATTATGCCGCAGCTGCGAGTTTTTCGGGAGTTCTGGCAATAGCGGAGCATATGACGGCGGATTCCGATTGGCCGGATTTGGCAAAAATTATTATGGGAGATCAGAATGCTAAAGAAAGTGATGCTAACCTTTTCAACCTTCTCAAAAAAGATATGAAAAATAAGCCGAGACTTTTGCAGATGTGCGGAACAGAGGATTTTTTGTATGCAGATAACGCTTTATTTAAAAGTGTAATTGAAAAAACTGATTTTGATTATGAATATAAAGAAGCCCCCGGAGCTCATAATTGGGACTTTTGGGACGGCTGCATACAATATGCATTGAAATTTTTCGGAATAGAGGGATAGATTATGGAGAGAATATCAAGCTTTTGCGCCGACCATACAAAGATTGTGCCGGGCATATACAAAGCGCGTATTGACGGCAATATTACAACCTATGATATGAGGACGAGAAAGCCTAATTGCGGCGATTATATGGACAACAGTACCATGCATACTTTTGAGCATTTGTTTGCGACATATGTAAGAAATTCCGAAATTTCGGACAGGGTGATTTATTTCGGACCCATGGGATGTCAGACTGGATTTTATTTTCTTATAAGAAATGCAGACGATGCCGAAACCGTTGAAATTATAAAGGATGTCTTAAAAAAGATAATTGCGCATACAGGCCCGGTTTTCGGAGCTTCCGAAATTGAGTGCGGAAATTACCGAAGCCTGGAGCTTTCAAAAGCAATTGAGGAGGCAAAAAGATATTTGCCGGAGGTAGAGAAGGATAGCCGGGTAAGAAGCTATTAACTGATATTAAAAAGCATTAATGTATTTTGCGGATTTTTATAATTGTTTGCAGGATGCTAAAAGGAGAATTGTTATGATCGGAATAATAGGCGCTATGCAGGTGGAAGTCAAAACGTTGACAGCTATGCTTGAAAATGCGGCAGAGGAGTTTGTAAGCGGAATAAAATTTGTAAAGGGCAGCCTGCACGGAAAAGATGTTGTAGTTGCCTGCTGCGGAGTAGGAAAGGTTTTTGCGGCGATTGCTGCCGAAGCAATGATTTTGAAGTATGCGCCGGAGCTTATTATCAACTCGGGAGTCGGCGGAGCGGTTTCGGACAAGCTGAAAATTGCGGATATAGTTATTTCAGACTCGGTTGTTCAGTATGATATGGACACTACCGCGTTCGGTGACCCGAGGGGATTTATCTCCGGAATAGATATAGTAAATATACCTGCTTCCAAAAAAGCGGCATGTCTTTTTGCAGAATGTGCCGAAGAACTGGGAATAACCTATTATACGGGCAGAATTGCTTCGGGAGATAAGTTTGTGAGCAGCATAGAAGATAAGTTGGCGATAGGGAAAGATTTCGGCGCGCTTGCCTGCGAAATGGAGGGCGCAAGCATTGGTCATGTCTGCTATGTAAATAAAACGGACTTTGTCGTTTTACGCTCTGTATCTGATTCTCTTACTGATGATTCGGCAATGGAATTTGAAAAATTTACAGAGCTTGCAACTGCAAATTCGGTGAAAATGCTCGATCGCTTCATAAAAAAGTATTAACTGACGTTCCCTGCGGATTACATATGTTAGTTTGGTTTACGTGTGTAAACCAAACTTTTCGGGAATCGGGATGCCACTCAGACGAGAGATAATAATCTGTTAAATTGATTTTATAAGGTGGTTTTTTCTTGCATAATACTTGCAAAATTTAAAATAATATGGTAAAATAAAAAAGTCGGAGCAATCCGACAAGGCAAGATTTCTTAACGGTGTTTACACCGGCGGTTGTGCCACACTCCGAAATGGGGTGGTTGCTATGAAAAAATACATATTAAGAATCATATTTTTTATTGTTGTGTTTATGATAGCATTTACTATAAAAGTAAAGTAACCGCCCCAATCGTCAAAATGCAGCGGTTACTTTAATCAAAAACATTTTGGCATAACCGTTTGAGGTCTTGCCTTTTCTATTAATATATTACCACATAAAAATAAAAATGTCAACCGCAAAACAAAAATTTATCATATCTTTCGGGGTATGATTTTTTTAAAATTCAAAACAAAGTCCTGTGTTTGATTTCAGTTCATTTTTATATCGGTCTTTCCGAACTAAATGCAGTTTGTGCGTTTTGCTGCAGCCTGTTTTAGATTCATTATTTTAATAACAAGCCTTTAATACTTTTAATATATCGTCGGAAGTCATTTGCTTGTATCCGCCGCCGGGAATTGTTGAGTTTGCGATTTTTTCAAGCATGTCCTCAGTGGCTCCGAGTTCTTTTATATGCTGAGGAAGTCCAAGCTCATCAATAAATTCGCCGAGTTTTTCAATTCCGGCATTTGCAGCTTCTTCCATGCTCATTCCGTCGGTATTTATATTCCATACATTTTTTGCAAATCTCACAAATTTATCGATTCCGAATGAACAGATATATTTATAGTAGGCAACTGAAATAGCCGCAAGTCCTGCACCGTGAGCACAGTCTGTGTATGCGCCAAGCTGATGCTCAATCATATGGACTTCCCAGTCCTGGGTTTTGGACAGACCGGAAATTGTGTTAAGCCCGATTGTCGCACACCACATAATATTGCTGCGGGCCTCATAGTCCCGGCTGTTTACAAGTGCCTTTCTTGCGCTTACAACGAGTGAACGCATCAACCCTTCCAGAATATAATCGGAGGTATTGTCATCATCGCCGGAAAAATATTGCTCCATCAGGTGTGACATTGTGTCAAAAATGCCGCTTACCATTTGATATTTCGGGACGGTATACGTGTATTCCGGGTTCAAAATCGAGAATTTCGGATTTACTTCGGCTGGGAAAACTCTGCCGTTTTTGAGCATTTCCTGTTCATTTGTTATAACCGAGCCGCCGTTCATTTCCGAACCCGTTCCTGCCATTGTCAAAACAGATGCAACAGGCACCAGCTTGTTATCAATATCCGCAAAATCTACCCAGTATTTTTTCCACGGGTCAGTGTCTGCATATGCCGAAACCGAAATGCCCTTTGCGCAGTCTATAACTGAGCCGCCGCCTACCGCAAGAATTAAATCGACATTGTTTTCTCTTACAAGCCGCGCTCCCTCAAGCAGCTGGCTGTAGGACGGATTTGACTTTATGCCGGACAGTTCAACAACTTTTTTGCCTGCATTTTTTAAAATATCGGAAATTGTGTCGTACAGACCGCTTTTTTTCAATGAGCCTTTTCCGTACATAAAAAGAACTGTGTCGCCGTAATTTTCAAGCTCTCGGGATAAGTTTTTTAAAGAATCTTTCCCGAAATAAATTTTTGTGGGATTGTAGTACGTAAAATCAAATTTCATTTTAAAAACCTCCGTTATTGACATTTTTTTGACTTGTGTTAAAATACTTTTACAAGTTCAATCTTATTATACTACTTAAAGTGCACTTTAAGTCAATACTTTTTTTTAAAAATTTTCGGAGAGTGAAAAAATATGTTTTATACTGTCGGGGAGATGGCAAAAAAGCTGGGCATTGCGCCGTCGGCTTTGCGATACTATGATAAAGAAGGACTGCTTCCTTTTGTTGAGCGAAGCGGCAGCGGAATAAGAATGTTTAAGGATTCGGATATGGAATGGATGCTGATTATCGAATGTCTAAAAAAAACCGGTATGCCGATTAAAGAAATAAAAATGTTTATAGATTGGTGTATGGAGGGTGATGCTACAATCGATAAAAGACTTGAGCTTATCGATAATCAGAGAAAAAATGTCCTGGAACAAACCGAGCAGCTTAAAAAGACGCTCGATACTCTTAATTTCAAGCACTGGTATTATGAGACGGCTAAAAAGGCCGGAACATGCGATATTCACAAAAAAAGAAGCATCAGACCTGCTCGCTTTGAGGATTTGGAAAAAATCGAAGAAATATATAAAAATGCAAGAGATTTCATGGCAAAAAGAGGTAATGAGAGCCAGTGGGGAAACAGTTATCCCGAAAAAGAAATGCTTTCGGACGATATAGATAAAGAACAGCTGTATGTGATAGAGGAAAAGAATAGAATCTGCGGAGTTTTTGCATTTATTATAGGGGAGGATGAAACATATTCAAAAATTGACGGTAAATGGCTGGAAGATTCCGAATACGGGACAATACACCGGATTGCCGGAGACGGAATTACGCACGGAATAATGTATACGGCCGTCGGATACTGCAAAAAAATAATATCGCATTTGCGCATAGATACGCATGAGAACAATCATATAATGAAGAGCCTGATTGAAAGGTGCGGATTCGAAAAATGCGGAACAATATATACCTATGACGGCTCGCCGCGGATAGCGTATGAAATGCTCTGAAACGGGGGCGTATTCAGTTGCTTTTTTTGAAAAATAAAGGGGCTGTAAAAAAAGTCCGGAACGCAAGAAAAGAAGAGAAAAGCACATATTACAGAAAATATAATTGTTTTAGTCTGAACATTTGTATGTAGAAAAATCAAAAAAATGATTTTTCATAAAATTATTTCTTTTCTTGCTATCAACAAACTTCGCCACTCAGTGTACGCGAGTACACTGCCGGGTATCCCAAAGCTAAAGCTTTGGCTCAGTTTGTTAATTCCGAAGCATTTTTTCCTATCCCCTAAAAAGGCGGTGCATAAAATTTACACCGCCACTAAAATCTTAATAGTTATTTCCTTTTATGAGTGTTCCGATACCGGTTTTGGTGAATATTTCCAAAAGCAGGCAATGCGGCACACGACCGTCAATTATATGCACACCCTTAACTCCTGCGTCTATTGCACTGATGCAGCCGAGTACTTTTGGAATCATTCCTCCGTTGATAATGCCTTTATCAATCATATCGTAAATTTCTTCCTTGCCTGTTTCAAAAACTACCTTGCCGTCCGAATCCTTAACTCCCTCGACATCAGTGAGAAGAATAAGCTTTTCGGCAGAAGCAGCAGCGGCGATTGCAGCGGCAACCGTGTCTGCATTTATGTTATAGCTGTGTCCCTCATCATCTGTTCCGATCGGCGCTATTACGGGAATATACGCGTCCTCGGATATGTATTTTATGAGGTGCGGATTAACCTCGGTTATTTCACCGACATATCCCAAATCGACTTTTTCTCCGTCAACCTCTGTATATTTTTTTGAGCACTTGATGAAGCTTCCGTCAATTCCGCAGAAACCGACCGCTTTACCGCCGTTACTGTTTAAAAGCGACACGATTTCCTTGTTTGTTTTACCGACCAAAACCATTTGTGCAATGCGCATTGTTTCCTTATCTGTGACTCTGAGCCCGTTTATAAATTCGCTTTTTACATTGTTTTGTTTCAATGCTGCCGAAATATCAGGTCCTCCGCCGTGGACGACAATCGGATTAAGCCCGATAAATTTAAGCAGGGTAATATCCTCCATTACGGAGTTTTTCAGATCCTCGTTAATCATTGCGTTGCCGCCGTATTTTATGACTACCGTTTTGTTTGCAAATTTTTGAATATACGGGAGTGCCTCAATGAGTATCCCTGCCTTTTTTATAAGTTCTTCCATTTTATGCTTATCCTTTCTGCTTTTGTATATACATTTTTTTCATAGTAAGCGCGTCCTCGGCTTGCGTGCCTGCCGACTCGCATATAATATGCGGAGCCAGATTCCTTTTTGCCAAAAGCTCGGCAAGCGGCTCAAATTCGGGACCGTATACTGTGTCCTCAAAGGTCAGATGCTTTTTCTCTCCGCCTTCGGTATATTCGATTTTACTGAAATGGACATGAAAAATACCGGCTCTTTCGTGCCCGAGTCTGTTTTCGATTGTGTCCAGAATTTTTGCATAGTCGTCTGTATTTTTTATTGCGCCGTGCCATCTGGAATTTAAATGACCGAAATCTATTGCGGGTAAAAATCTGTCGTCAATCAGGCAAAGTTCCATAACCTCGTCAAGGTCACCGAGCTGATTGATTTTCCCCATTGTTTCAATGCAAAGCTGAATTTCGGAAAAATTGTTTTTGTCAAGTGCTTCCTGCGCTCTCGAAAGTGTGATTTTTGCGTTTTCCAACGCCGCCTCTCTCGTCTGCTTGCCCAAAGCGCCGCTGTGAACGACTATTCTGTCGGCACCGAGCATTTTCGCGGCATTTGCACTTTGCATAATATAATCAATACTTTTTATCTTTTTTTCTTCCTCAGGTGTTGCAAGATTGATATAGTACGGAGAATGGAGACTCATGACAATATTGTTTTCATTTGCCGCCTGCCTGATTTTTTCGGCTGTTTCCGCGCCGATTCTCACACCGTTTCCGCATTGATATTCGTATGCGTCCAGCCCTTTCGCTTTAAGCCATGCCGGCATTTCGGCAGTTGCCTTTAAGCCTTCCTTATAAAACAAGTCGCCGTTTCCGGCAGGTCCGAATAATGCATTCATTTTATAAAAATCCTTTCAATATCTGTTAATTAAATTTTATCACACTATCGTTAAAAATGCAAATTATTTTTAAAAAATGCAATACAATTTTTTGATATTTTGTTAAAAATGTCTTATGATACCGATTTATTTATTATCCTTTTGTAATTTTTAAGAAAATTTGAAAAATCGGGTTGTTTTTTTCCTCAAAATAAGATATAATTTAATATGTATGTAAAGGGGGTTGTATAAGCCTTGTTTTTTAAAAATTTAAGATATGATATCAAGTCGGTGCTCGGACGTGATCCTGCCGCAAGAAATTCTGTTGAGGTGCTGCTGCTTTATCCCGGGGTTAAGGCGGTGATATTTCATAGGATTGCACATTTTTTCTTTATTCATAAATGTAAATTTATAGCACGCTTTATTTCACAGTTTGCGCGCTTTTGGACAGGAATTGAAATTCATCCGGGTGCAACAATCGGAAGAGGACTTTTTATAGATCACGGAACAGGAGTTGTTATAGGTGAAACCGCCGTTATAGGCGATGATTGTACAATTTATCAGGGAGTAACGCTCGGCGGAACAGGCAAGGAAAAGGGCAAGAGGCATCCGACTCTAGGCAATAATGTTATGGTCGGCAGCGGAGCAAAAGTACTCGGACCTTTTACGGTCGGCGATAATTCAAAAATTGCCGCTGGCGCGGTGGTTTTATCCGAGGTTCCGCCCGATTCGACCTGCGTAGGGGTTCCTGCAAGAATTGTAAGGCGTGAGGGCAAAAGGATTGAGCATGACTGCGACTTGGACCAGGTAAAGTTTCCCGATCCCATTTCAATGCAGCTTTGTACACTGTCGGTGCATATTTCAAAGCTGGAAGCACAGATTGAACAACTGAAAGCTAAATCAAACGAAGGAGATAATCCAAATGAAGATATATAATACTATGAGCGGAAAAAAAGAGGAGTTTGTACCTATTGATGAAAATGAAGTCAAAATGTACTCCTGCGGTCCGACTGTATATGACTTTTTTCATATAGGCAATGCCCGGCCGTTCATTATTTTTGATACAATGAGGAGATATCTGGAGTATCGCGGCTACAAAGTAAAATTCGTTCAGAATTTTACCGATATAGACGATAAAATGATTAACAGAGCCAACAAAGAGGGGATAACGGTCAAGGAGCTGGGCGAGAGATTTATTGCCGAATATTACAAGGATGCGGCGGCTCTCGGCATAAAAAAAGCGACGATTCACCCGAGAGCTACGGAAAATATAGACGCTATTATCGAAACCGTTCAAAAGCTTGTTGATAACGGTTATGCATATAATGTTGACGGAAATGTGTATTTTTCAACCAAAAAATTTGCAGAGTACGGAAAACTTTCCAAGCAGCCGCTGGAGGATTTGGAAGCCGGCGCCAGAATAGATGTCAATGAACACAAAAGGGATGCAATGGATTTTGCACTTTGGAAAAAGCAGAAAGAGGGCGAGCCTGCATGGGAAAGTCCGTGGGGCATGGGACGCCCGGGCTGGCATATTGAATGCTCGGCAATGGCTAATAAATATCTGGGGAAAACGATAGATATTCATTCGGGCGGCAGAGATTTGATTTTTCCGCATCATGAAAATGAGATTGCACAAAGCGAATGTGCCAACAATGCACCGTTTGCTCATTATTGGATGCATAACGGATATATTAATATAAATAATCAGAAAATGAGTAAATCTCTCGGCAATTTCTTTACGGTAAGGGATATAACCGGGAAATATGATCCCGAAGTTGTCAGATTCTTTATGCTTTCGGCTCACTACAGAAGTCCTGTCAATTTCAGCGATGTACTTATGGAGCAGTCGAAATCGGCGGTCGAAAGAGTATATACATGTATTGACAATCTGAAGTTTATAAAAACCAAAGCAGAGCAAAAGCCGCTTAATGAAGATGAGAAGACGCTCTCGGCTAAGATTGACGAATTTAAACAGAAGTTCATCGATGCAATGGACGACGACCTTAATACCGCAGATGCAATTGCAGCAATATTCGATATTGTGTACGCCGCAAATACAAGTGTGACGGCGCAAAGCTCCGGTGAGATAATCGATAAGGTGCTTGATTCGATTGCAGAGCTCGGCGGAGTTTTGGGACTTTTCACAAAGGTTCATGCCGAAGAAGCCGACGCAGAGATTGAAGCGCTTATTGCTGAACGCACGGAAGCAAGAAAAAATAAGGACTGGGCAAAGGCTGATGAAATCCGTAATAAGCTTTCGGAAAGGGGAATTACTTTGAAAGATACTGCGGCAGGCGTTCAATGGACAAGAGGGTAAATATATGCAAAGTAAGAAACCGTCGCAATATTCGCCGCTTGTGCTGGCGTATATAGGCGATTCAATTTATGAAGTTTATGTGCGCAGCAGAGTAATAAGAGAGCATGAGGACATGCCTGCGTACAAACTTCACCGTCTGACAATAGAATATGTCAAGGCCCATGCACAGAGTAACAGTATGGAGACTTTGGAACCTGTTTTAACGGAAGCCGAGCTTGTCGTCTATAAAAGGGGAAGAAATGCCAAATCGGCAACTGTGCCAAAAAATGCCGATCTTACCGATTACAGACGTGCGACCGGCTTTGAGGCTCTTGTCGGCTGGCTATACTTAAGCGGAGAGAATGAAAGACTTGACGAAATTATGAAAATTGCTTACGAGTCCGCGCATTAACCGATACTGACTCGGATATAATCCGAATGGTATATATAAAAGAAAGGAATGATTTTTTACAATGGAGAAAAAAAGACAAACAGAGCTTTCTATCATTGCGAACAAGGTCAGAAAGCATGCATTAACAGCGGTATACAGCGCTAAATCGGGACACCCCGGCGGCTCCCTGTCAATAGCCGATTTGCTTGCATATCTGTATTTTGACGTTATGAACATAAATCCTGAAAATCCGAAAGATCCGGACAGAGACAGATTTGTGCTTTCAAAGGGACATACTGCACCGGCTTTGTACGGAGTATTGGCAGAGAGAGGTTATTTCAGCACGGATCTTATTCCGACATTCAGACATTTCGGAAGCATACTTCAAGGTCATCCCGAAATGAAAAAGATTCCGGGTGTTGACATGTCAACCGGTTCGTTGGGTCAGGGAGTATCGGCAGCGGGCGGTATGGCACTGGCTGCAAAACTTGATAAAAAGGACTACAGAGTTTACACAATTCTCGGTGACGGTGAGCTTGAAGAAGGACAGGTTTGGGAACAGGCTATGTTTGCGGCACATTACAAGCTTGACAACATGACTGCTTTTATCGATAATAACGGCTTGCAGATAGACGGAGATATTACAAAGGTTATGAATCCGACTCCGATTGATGAGAAATTCCGCGCTTTCGGCTGGCATGTTGTGTTGGCAGACGCGCATGATTTCAATTCGCTTGAAGCGGCAGTAAACGAAGCAAAGACGGTAAAGGGTAAGCCGACTGCTGTAATAATGAAATCAATAAAAGGCAAGAATGTATCGTTTATGGAAAATCAGGCAGGCTGGCACGGCGCTGCACCCAATGAGGAGCAGTATAATACGGCAATCAAAGAATTGGACGAAATAATCGCAAAAGAGGAGGCGGCATTATAATGGCAAAAAGAGCAACAAGAGAATCGTACGGTGCAGCGCTTGCACAATTTGGCGCTGATGAAAGAATCGTGGTATTGGATGCCGACCTTTCAAAATCCACCAAAACAGAAACCTTTAAAAAGGTTTATCCGGAAAGATTTATTAACTGCGGTATAGCTGAGGGTAATATGATGAGCGTAGCGGCAGGACTTGCGGCAGCAGGCAAAATTGCATTTGCGTCAAGCTTTGCCATGTTTGCGGCAGGCAGAGCTTTTGAGCAAATCAGAAACTCTATCGGCTACCCCAACTTAAATGTTAAAATCGGCGCAACACATGCAGGTATTTCTGTCGGTGAGGACGGTGCTACACATCAGTGCCTTGAAGATATAGGACTTATGAGAACCATTCCCAATATGGTCATTTTAAATCCTGCAGATGATGTTGAGGCTATGGCTTGTGTAAAAGCGGCAATTGAGCACAACGGCCCTGTTTATATGAGATTCGGCAGACTTGCGGTAGAGGATGTCAACCCTGCCGATTACAAGTTTGAGCTTGGAAAAGGTGTAGAACTTGCAGCAGGAAAGGACGTTACAATAATTGCAACAGGTCTTATGGTCGGCGAAACATTGAAGGCTAAAGAACTGTTGAAAGCGGACGGAATAGACGCAAGAGTGATTAATATTCATACAATCAAGCCGATTGATAGGGATATTATTGCAAAAGCGGCAGAAGAAACCGGCGCGATTGTAACGGCTGAGGAACACTATATAATGGGCGGACTTGGAAGCGCGGTTTGTGAAGTTGTTGCCGAGACAAAGCCTGTTCCGGTAAAAATTGTAGGAACAGACCGCTTCGGAGCGTCGGGCACACCTGCCGAGCTTTTGAAGGCTTACGGACTGACGGCAGAAAATATTGCCCAAAAAGCAAAGGAAGTAATTAAACTTAAGTAACCGATAAAATGGATGCAAAAAAAGTCAGGAATGCAGAAAAGGGTATATAAAAAAAGTCCGGAACGCAAAAAGGCATGTATTACTTGAAAAGTATATATTATAAAATAATCTATTTTAACGATTTTTGAAAAAAATCTCAAAATTTTCGATATATATATATATATATTACAACGCCTTTTTGCTACGCCCTCACCAAACCGCTCGGAGTACCCACGTACACCGTCGGGTTTGGTTTGAACGTTCCGAAGCATTTTTTCTATCCCCTAAAAAGGCGGTGTATTTTTTATACACCGCCCTTTTTTAGTGTTTATTATTGTTGTTATTGTTATTGATATTATCTTCAACAACCTTTACATGCTTTGCAATTTCTTTGATCATTTCGCGGCGTTCTTTTGTCATTTCAAAGCACCAGCTGCTGCGGTCGAGCAGAAGCTCGCTGCCGGTATCCTCGGCGACGCGGTCAATTGCGTTAAAATCCATTGCTTTCGCGACAAATCCCGGTTCGTCTGTCTTAAAATCAGCCGATTTTTTCCATGCGTCAAATTCAAGCATATCGGTAAAGACAAGTAAAAAGCGTGTATCGCCCTTCATATTTGTAGGGATTTCAGAGGTTTCAACCTCTTTGCCGTTTTCGTCCTTTTTCTTAACTATTTTCATAACCATAGTGTACTGAGCTTTTGAAAATTCGTTGAGCATGACCGATTCCTTTGCTTTCATAATCATGGGATTATGAAACTGCTCGTAAAGCTTGTGATTTGTTTGCGGAACCTTGTTGTATAAAAGGAGTGACTGGAAAAAGTCAAATCGGCGGGCATGAAGCTGCGGATTAATCGGGCATGAATACTGAACCGCACCTATTACAGGACCTGTTTCTACGGTAAGATTGTGCACTCCGTTGTTTACAGTTATCGCATTAAATCCGAGACGAGGGAAATTTTTTGAATATTCAAAAAAGTCCTTGTTTGAAAATTTTACAATATCTATAAATATATATTGACGTGCAAAGAAGTTGCGGCAGTTTTTGGCATAGGCTTCTTTGGTGAAGAGCCATAGGCATGATTGTTTGAGCTGCTCTCTTAAATCAACATAGGGCATATGTGTTGCAGGTGAATATGCAACAAAAAAATCTTCTGTGCTTCTGAGTTTTTCAAAGAAATCCTTTTGCAGAAGCTGCTGCTGATGATGGTATCTTTCCAGAAGTATTTCATTTTTTTGTTCGGCATTTTTTATTTCGTTTATTTTTGCGATTCCTTCGCTGAAAGCGACGGCAAGCTCTTCGAACGGGAGAGCTTTAATTTCATCTGTTTTAAACTCATTTGTGAGTGCTCTGATTTCATCGGAGCGTTCTTTTGTGATTGTCGGCAAAATCTCAATATCTTTTTCGGCTTCTTTTTGCTTTTCTTCAAGTGAGGCAAGCTTGTCAGACAAATCCGATATTTGTGCGGAGGCCTCTTTTTTTAATTTGGCACCCTTGCCGAACCGTGAGGATTGATGCTCTTCATATGTTTTCTGAGCAGATACAAGCGCTTTTAAGGTTTGAATCTGTTCTTCATAATTTTTTTGTATATCGGGAAAAATCTCACCCAAGCCGCCAAGCTCGCGCAAAAGCTTTTTCATTTCCTTTTCTTTTTTTTCAAGTTCTTCTATATTGTACATAACAGTTCTCCTATAAGTGTATTTGATATTATTATATCACAAATTATAAAAACTTGCAAGAACAATCAAAAAAAGCCGATATATTTTTACAATTTGGTAAAAATACGTCGGCCTTTTTATATTATCAGCACAAAATCGGCTGTATTTGTCTATTATCCAGTGCAGCGCTTGCCGCATCATTAATCTGTTCCATATCGGCAACAAGCGAATTCGGCTTTTTTATATAGTCATCCTGCCCGAACGGGACAAAATAAATGTTTTTATAATTTAAAAGCATACCGATATTCTTTGCCGCAGATGCAAGACCGTCATTTGTGGAAACAGCAATAAGTACGGGTTTTTGATTTCTGAGGTGTGCTTTTGCCGCCATTGTTACGGAGGTATCCGCAATCCCTGCAGCAAGCTTTGCAAGCGTATTGCCTGTGCACGGCGCAATAATAAGTAAATCAAGATATCCTTTCGGGCCTATAGGCTCAGCCTCTTTTATACTCTTTATAATTTCGTTGCCGGTTATTTCGGTTAACATTTTCCGAAATTCCTCACATTTTCCGAAACGTGTGTCGGTACTGTACGAATTAGCACTCATTATCGGAATCACATTTGCGCCTTTTGCGGCAAGTGCCGAAACGGCTTTTATCGCTTTGCTGAAAGTACAAAATGAACCTGTCATGCAAAAACCGACGGTTTTTCCGCTCAGTTCCATATCTAAATCGCCTCCATTTCATTGAGAATATTAATTATTGTTTCTTTTATAATTTTACCGGAGGTAATCGGCGCGCATTTTCCCGGGAGTGAAAGTGCCCATATAACCTTTACCCCGAGTTCTTTTGCAAGATTAAAATCAACGCCTCCCGGCTTTGATGCAAGATCGATTATCAGTGTACTTTTTGGAATTTGCCCGAGCAGTTTATTGTTCAGTATAACAGACGGAACAGTATTAAAAATTATATCAAAATCCGATATTTTTCCGTCTAAAGAGGTACTGTCAAGACGCTTGAAACCGAATGCGTCAATCCATGCAAAATCGGAATATTTGCGTGCCGATACGCTTACTTCACAGCCGAAGCCTTTGAGTCTGTCGGCAAGAATTTTGCCTATTCTGCCGAACCCGATAACAAGACACTTGCTTTTAAAAAGTGTGTGCGCGGTTTCGGAAAGCGCGATTTCGATAGCCCCCTCGGCAGTGGGAACGGCATTTTTTATACTTAGTTCTTCTCTTTCAAAATAATCGTAAACTCCGGGCAGGCATGCGGTTTTTCCGCCCAGTATCACCGTGTTTTTACCTGCGTAGTCAATTAGTGTATTAAGTAAAATCCTCTCCTTTGAAAAAGGAGCGTTAAGCGTGATATTATCCTGCGAAACAGGCAGCGGCAATACTGCAAAATCGGCTTTTGCCGCTTCTTGAAGCGAACGTGATTTCTTTAGGTTTCCGGTGTCTATTCCGGAATCAAATCCGAATATATTTACATTAAATCCGTCTTGGTCAAGCAAAGAGGCAAGCGTGAGCTGCCGCAAATCTCCGCCGATGACCGAAAATGTTTTGCACATAAATCTCTCCTCCCGATATATATTATGTTTTTTTAAGGCAAAGAGTTCCTCAGCCGAAATTTTAGCTTGATTTTTTTGAGACGGTATGATATTATTAAATCATTAATATTAAGGAATGATTTGAAAATGATTTTAAAAACGGAAAGTAAAGAGCTTTACGAGCTTATAAAATCTTTTTATGAAGTCACCGGGATAAAAACAGCTGTATATAACACAAATTTTGAGGAAATACTTGCATACCCGAAAGAAAACAGTCCGATCTGCTGCGAAATGGATAAAGTGTGTGCCGCCGGCTGCGGTGAAAGCAATGCGATTCTTTGCAGCAAATGCCATGCATGCGGAGATGTTGTCATTAACAAATGCCATGCAGGTCTGACCGAGGTTGCCGCACCGCTTGAAGAAAACGGGGAGGTTATCGGCTATATAATGTATGGTCAGATAACAAACGAGCCGGATAGGGAGCGTTTTGTAAACGGAGTTTCGGCAGCTTTTGAAAATTACGGGATTGGCAGAGAGCTTGCAGAAAAATATGCCGAATCTATTAAATTCTATTCGGACAGTCAGTTAAAAGCCATATCGCGTATAATCAACGCAATGACTTCCTATATAGTTTTGAAGAGATATGCCTACATGGGAGAAAAACCCATTGTATATGCAGTTATGGACTATATATCGGATAATCTTGATAAGGATTTGTCACCGGCGGCACTGTGCCGGAAATTCGGTGTATCAAGGTCTGAGCTTTATAAAATTTCGCGCCCGTATATGCCGGACGGAATTGCGGAGTTTGTAAAAAGTGCAAGGCTTTTAAAAGCATGCGAGCTTTTGAAAAAATCAGACATGCCGGTTTGGCAGATTGCAGAGAAAATCGGCTTTTCGGACAAAGAATACTTTCAAAGAGTATTTAAAAAAAAATACGGAGTTTCTGCCGGAAAATACAGAAAATAAAAGTGCACGATTTTACAGTTTTTGTAGACAAAATGCACTTTTTTATTTTTCTGAAATGTGTTAAAATGAAAAAAAGGAGTGTTGATATATGAAAAAGGCAATTCAGCTGCAGGAGCATGATGCCGATATAATGATGGAGTATGCCGAAAAGGCAGGGTATGAATATATTTCTCTCGGATTCGGCTCAAGCAAAATATTTCATGAGGACAATTGGGAAAACAGAATTTCCGAGCTTTCGGCGGCAATGGATAAATATCACCTTAAATGCGTTCAGACTCATTTACCTTATTATGATTTGCGTATTGATTCCTCAATTATTGACGAAGATATGGAGGAGGCAATAAGAAGATGCATAAAAGCAACCGCCATGCTGGGAGCAAAATGGACTGCAATGCATCTTCGCTCGGCATATGACCACAATTTCAGCGAATCAAGAGCATACAGTGATAATTGCAGATGTATAGAGGACTATCTTACGGTTGCTCGAAAAGCGGGAGCGGGAATTGCTTTGGAAAATCTTCCGATTTTTCCGGGTGCGCCGCAATGGCATTTTTATTCTTCGCATTATGAGGATATATGCGCGATAGCCGATAAATACAAAGGTGATAATATGGGAATTTGCTGGGATTTCGGTCATGCTCATATTACCGGACTTGACGGTGTTCAGGCACTTGAATATGTAGGAGACAGACTCAGGATAACACATATTCATGATAATTTTGATAAGGATGATAATCATATTATTCCGACCCTCGGGACGGATAATTGGGAGAGGCTTATGCCGGTTCTTAAAAAAATCGGATACACGGGACCGCTTACACTTGAAATTGATTATAAAATCAATCCCGTGACGGAAAGCTTTACCGCATGCAGCTATAAAGCAGTGGAATATCTTGAAAAACTTATGGATAAATAACGGAGGCAGCAATGAAAAATTTAATTGAAAAAATTATGTCCGGCGATATATGGAATATATCCGGAGATTTCGGACGTGTCGGGAACGAAAAAAGCGAAATATATGACATAAAAACAAATATAAGCCGCAGCTCGGAGGGCGTTTTTAGGTACAGCGGAGAATTTAAAAATATATCCGGTAAGCCGATTAAAATAAACTGTCTTAAATCGAGATTTCATTTGGGCGGCGGTGAATTTGAGGTATATACTCAGCACAATATGTGGCAGACGGAAAACAGCGGAATGTGGCAGCCGCTAAGCAGCGAGGTATGTGTTTCATCAAAAAGTATTCGTACCTGCTTCGGAGCTGCGCCGTTTATGGCAGTTTGGAACAAGCAGACCAAAAGAGGAATTGTGTTCCATTTGCTTGCCGATTATGCATGGTCAACGGACCTGCGCTATACTCCGACAGACGGTGAATTTGCAGAGGCAGTGCTTGAGACGGGTGTAAACAGCGAGGGCTTTTTATATGAGCTTAAGCCGGGGGAGAGCGTAAATACTCCCGATGTAATATTCTACGAATTTGAAAACAAGCTTGATTTGGATTGCCGCAAGCTGCATAAGTATTGCATAAATAATTTTAAAAGACATCAAATGCCTATAATTTACAATACCTGGCTTGCAAAGTTTGATAAAATTTCGTATGAATTTGTTTCGTCGCAGATTGAAAAGGCAGCTCAAATCGGAGCGGAATATTTTGTGATCGATGCAGGCTGGTTTGGAAAAGGCAGCGAATGGTGGGGTGCACGCGGCGACTGGTCGGAAAATCTGACAGGTGGCTTGTGCGGAAGAATGTCCGATATATCAAAGGAAGTAAACGAAAATAATATGAAATTCGGACTTTGGTTTGAGATTGAATCGGCAAGCGAAGGCGCTGATATAGTTAAAAATCATCCGGAATATTTTATAAACGCGGACGGGCTTTTCTTTTTGGACTTTACCAAAGAGGAAGCAAGAAATTACATTTTAGAAAAGCTTTTTGAACATATCGAAAAATATAATATTGAATTTATAAAGTTCGATTTTAATCAGGACATGAATTATTCACCCGACGCTTACATCGGCTACTACAAGGGTTACGAAAAGGTTATTGCCGCACTTAAGGCAAAGTATCCCGATATTTACCTTGAAAATTGTGCATCGGGCGGTCTCAGGGTTGATTTGAAAAATTGCTCCGAGTTTGACAGCTTTTGGCTCAGCGACAATCAAAGTCCGTATGAGGGAATGAGGATTTTCAAAGAGGGTATAAAAAGGCTTCCGCCACAGTGCATAGAAAAATGGGCGGTTGTTGCGTCGCCGGAGGTGTTTACACCGAAATACGGAGAAGTTGAACAAGAGAAGATTATCTCGACTCATGACGCAACCTGGGATACTGTTGTAGGAGTTCATACTGATTATCTGAAAGGCTTTTTAAGCGGAGGACCGATAGGATTAAGCTGTGACTTAAACAAGTTTTCCGATAAACTGACGAAAGAGCTTAAGCAGCATATAGAAGCCGTAAAGAAAGAGCGGACGTTTTGGGAAAATGCAGTCTGCTCAATTCTTGCCGATACGGATAAGCTTTTGGTTTTGGAGTATTCGGACGGCAAAAAAATAAAGGTTATTGCGTATTCCGATAAAATTAATCAGAATAAAATTTTAGTATATCCGCATGTTGACAAAACGGCGGAATATCTTGCAGAGGGCGAAACTTTCACCGGCGGTGAAATTGCGGAAAACGGAATCGAAATCGAGATAAAAAGCAGTTACAGGTCTGCCGCTCTGTGCTTGGAAAGGAAATAATTTATGGCATATGTTCTTTTATTCGTGTCGGTTTTTATCGATACATTCAAAAATATTTACTATAATCATTTCAGCAATAAAGTATTGAAGTCAAACAGTGACGCGGTGCTTTTTAATATTGTATGCGGCATCGGAGCGGCGGTGTTTTTCATATGCACGGGCTGCGGATTTAAAATATCGTCTTTTTCGCTGATTGCCGCTCTTATTTTTGCGGCGGTTACGGCTATGGCACAATATTTTTCGCTGATGGCAATGTCGGCAGGGTCTATGTCCTACTCTGTTCTTTTTACATATCTTGGAATGTTAATTCCGACATTATTCGGAATAGTGTACTACAGACAGCCGGTAACAAAAATGCAGATTGTCGGCTTGCTCCTTATGATAGTAACGCTTTATTTCGGTGCTGGGATTAAAAAAGGTGAAAAGTTTAATCTGAAGTGGCTGCTTTTTGCACTCGGCAGCTTCGTAATGTGGGGACTGGTCGGAGTTATTCAGCAGATTCATCAAAATTCCGAATACGCAGGAGAGATGAATGTATTTCTTTTGTGGTCGTTTATTTTTATGACTGCTTTCTTTTCGATAATCTATTTGCTGATGCCGAAGAACGGCAAAAATTATCGGATAAAAAGCAAGGCGACAATTCCGTCGGTTATTTCGGGAATTATTATCGGAGCGGTAAATCTGATAAATTTATACCTGAGCGGAAAGCTGCCGAGTATAATTTTGTTCCCGATTTTAAACGGCGGTGTGATTGTTCTTTCGGGAGTTGCGGCGATTGCTCTTTTTAAAGAAAAACTGAGCCGGACTCAGTATATCGGCATTGCGGTCGGAATTATTGCAGTTTGTCTTTTGGGAATGTAACGGTTTCTCTTTTTATGAGCTGCGGAGTAATGGAAATTGCTCTCTGCTCCGTTACGGTGGGGTGCTCGATTTTTTGATACAAAATATCAAGCGCCGCAGCTGTTGCTTCATTTACTTTAAAATCTATAGTTGTCAATGGAGTTTCCTGGTACTTTGACTGCGGAATGTTGTCGATTCCGATAACCGATACATCAGCAGGGATAGAAATACCGCTTCGTTTAAGCGCGTTTATAAAGCCTATCGCTATGTCGTCATATGCGGCAATTACGGCGGTAGGCTTTTTTTCATATGCAAGAAATTTTTCCGCACAGTCGAGCCCTGCTTCTTCAAAGCGTTTTTCGGAGTGAATAATGCGCGGATTGCATGAAGCAAATGCTTTTAAAAAGGCAGCCTCCTTTGTGAGAGTCAGCCTTTCACCGATAAAACAAATGTCCCTGTGACCAAAGCCTTTCAAATATGCAAAAGCTTCGTTCATGCCGAAATTACAGGAGGTTGAGACAGAATCCGCATTATCACCGCTGCCTATGACTACTATCGGCACAGAGTATCGGCAGGCGTTTTTTTCGTAATGATTGTCAATTAAAATAATGCCGTCAACCTTCGCATAGGTTGCATAATAATCCAAAAGATAATCTTTAAGCGAGATATCGAAGTTTGTAGAGGAAAAGACGGCAACATCATTCCGGCTGCTTATAATTTTTTGTATATTCTCGGCGTATGCACTGTAGTGCGAACTGCAAAATTCCGGACATAAAACGGCAATTACTTTTTTTGTGAATTTGTTTTTGTAATACTTATCAAAGCAACCGTATTTTTTGGCGGTATTAAAAATTTCATTGCGTGTTTCATCGTTAATTTCACTGCTTCCGGAAAAAGCCTTTGACACCGTAGAAACCGATACGTGCGTCAATTCTGCCAGTTTTTTATAATTCATTTCCCATACGCCCTCTTTCTGTCTTAATCATATCATGAAAAGAATACTTTGTAAATATATTTTTTTGAAACAGTAATATTTTTTTTGCGTTTCAAGTAATATAAAATAGACATGCTATTGAAAAAGGAATGATGAACCGCGTGAAAAATTTCAAGACAGTAATAATAAACGGCAAAAAAATCAAAAGGGTAACGCTTGCAGCCGCCATAATCACAGCAGTTTCGGCAGCGGCGGCAGCCGGCGCCGTTCTCTCGGCAGGAGCTTCACACTTTGCTTCCTCCGAGGGAATTTATGAGACTATTATTTCATCGCAGCTGCACAATGAAAAAAAGAAAATATCCGCAGAGGAATTTGTGAGCAGGCTTTTAGGCTGCAGCTTTTCCGACCCTAAAAGCGTAATCGCAAAGCAGCTTCCGTTGTTCGGGGAGGAATTTGTGCCCGAGCCGACTCCTGAGCCGACAGAAATTCCGGCACCATCTGAAACTCCGAAACCCGAAACAAAGCCAATCAGAGAGGCAAAATCAAAATCGGATATGTCAATATCAAACAGGACAAGTATAAATGTTGATGCAAATGCTCTGGCAGATGAACCGCTGTGCTTTTCTCTGGAAAAAACGGATAAGCCGCAGGTACTTATTTTTCATACGCATACTACGGAAAGTTATACCGACAGTAATACAAATGTGTATGTTTCGGGCAGTTCGGACAGAAATCTGGATGAGACCAAAAATATTACCGCAGTTGGCGACGCAATGCAAAAAGTGTTTGAAAATGCCGGAATCGGCACGGTTCATGACAAGACTGTGCACGATTATCCGTCTTTTAACGGAGCTTATACGCGTTCGCTTGCAACGGTTCGCGCAAATCTTGAGCAAAATCCCGGAATAAAGATTGTATTAGATGTTCACCGCGACGGAATTGTAAAAGAGGACGGAACAAAAGTTAAGGTTGCGGCAGATATAAACGGTAAAAAAACTGCACAGTGTATGTTCGTAATCGGGTCAAATGCAAATCTTACTCACGACAATTGGCAGGAAAATATGAAGCTTGCCTGCAAAATTCAAAGACTTGCAAATGAGATGTATCCGGGGCTTATGCGCCCGATTATTTTAAGAGAAGAACGGTTTAATCAGCAGGTCAGCACTGGCGCGCTTATTATTGAGGTCGGCTCGAACGGAAATACTTTGGAGGAAGCAATAAGAGGGGGAGAGTATATTGCAGATGTTATTGCCAAGCTTTTAAAATAAAGCTTGACTTTTTCTAAGAAAAGAGTTATAATACAAACTATAATTCTAATAACTTTATTATATTTAGAATTAAATTCTAAAATGTGCGAGGAGAAAAAGATGAAACTGTCGACCGAAACCTATGTAATGAGAAAACGCTTTGGTGATATGAAAGCAATTGAGATGATTAAAAAGGCAGGCTTTGACTGCTATGACTACTCTATGTATTGGACAGATAATAATGATGATATGCTTGGCGAGGATTACCGGGAAAAGGCATATGCTTTAAAGGCTTATGCTGACAAGCTTGGAATATGCTGCAACCAGGCTCACGCTCCGTTTGAATTTAACAGTAAATCAGATACTATGGATATCACAAATGCAGCTTATAAAAGATTAATTCGTTCTATTGAAGTTGCTTCTGTTTTGGGAGCAAAAACAATTATAGTACATGCGATATGCGATATGCCCAATGATGAATTTTTTGATTACAACCGAACATTTTACAACAGCTTGATTACATGGTGTAAAAAATATAAAATAGAGGTATCGGTTGAAAATTTGTTTAAGCCTAAAGACGGCAACTGGGAAAAAAATGAATGGGAGGGTATTCTGTCAGAACCGGGCGAGCATATGGATTTTGTAAAGTCATTGGGAGAGGATTGTTTCAATATATGCGTAGATGTCGGACATTTGGCAATAACCGGGAATAAGCCGGATGAAGTTATTTCGGCAATGGATTCAAGGCTTTTAAAGTCTTTGCATATTCATGACAACGACTACTCGGCAGATTTGCATTATATGCCTTATTTCGGCAGTTTTGACTGGGATAAAATAATTGCCTCGCTCAAAAAAATAGGTTATAATAATGAGTTGACATTTGAGATTTTCGGATCACTGAGTAAACTGGACGATGAGCTTTTGCAGCCTGCACTTGACTTCGCAGAAAAAATAGGAAGAAATCTTATAAAAAAGTAATGACAAATGATTATTTTTGTGGTATACTAAATGTATGGAAAACAAAAGGAGATTAGTATGTCACAGGATAAAATCAGAAATTTTTGTATAATAGCGCATATAGATCACGGAAAATCAACTCTTGCGGACAGACTTTTGGAGCTTACGGGAGAGGTTTCAAAGCGTGACATGGAGGATCAGCTCCTCGATAATATGGATCTTGAGCGTGAGAGAGGGATAACCATAAAAGCTCACGCAGTAAGACTTAAATATAAAGCGCATGACGGAAATGAATATATTTTGAATCTTATCGATACTCCGGGACATGTCGATTTTAATTACGAGGTTTCCAGAAGTCTTGCCGCCTGCGAGGGCGCAATATTAATTGTTGATGCGTCTCAGGGCGTAGAGGCGCAGACTCTTGCAAACACTTATCTTGCAATAGACCACAACCTTGAGGTTGTTCCGGTTATAAACAAGATAGATTTGCCGTCGGCAAGACCTGAAAATGCGATAAAGGAAATTGAAGATATAATCGGAATTCCTGCCGAGGACGCGCCGAGAGTTTCGGCAAAGACAGGGCAGAATGTAGGCGAAGTGCTTGAAGCGATTGTCACAAAGATTCCTGCACCGGAGGGCGATGAAAACGCACCGCTGAAGGCTCTTATTTTTGATTCGTATTATGACAGCTACAGGGGCGTAATCGTTTATATAAGAGTTAAAGAAGGAACGGTTAAACCGGGCGACAGTATCAGAATGATGCAGACAAAAGCGGAGTTTGACGTTGTAGAAGTCGGGGTATTAAGACCGGACGAGCTTGTGCCGACAGATAAGCTTTCGGCAGGAGAAGTAGGATATATTGCGGCAAGCATAAAGAATATTCAGGACACGCGTGTCGGAGATACCGTCACGGTTGCTACCCGCCCGGCAGATAAACCGCTTCCCGGATATAAAAAGGTAAATCCGATGGTTTACTGCGGAATTTATCCGGCAGACGGCGCTCAGTATAACGATTTGAGAGACGCGCTTTTAAAGCTTCAGTTAAACGATGCCTCGCTCATGTTTGAGGCTGAAACCTCGGTTGCTCTCGGATTCGGCTTCCGATGCGGATTTTTGGGACTTTTGCATATGGAAATTATCCAGGAAAGACTGGAGAGGGAATATAATCTTGATCTTGTCACAACTGCACCGAGCGTAATTTATAAGGTGCATAAAACGAACGGAACCGTTGTGATGGTAGACAACCCGACCAATCTTCCGCCGATGACGGAAATTGAGTATATGGAAGAACCTATGGTTAACGCGGATATAATGGTTCCGGTGGATTTTGTCGGGAATGTTATGGAGCTGTGCCAGGAACGCAGGGGAATCTTTAAAAATATGTCGTATATGGAGGAAACAAGAGCGCAGATATTCTATGAGCTGCCATTAAATGAGATTATATATGACTTTTTTGACGCACTTAAATCAAGAACAAAGGGATATGCGTCATTTGATTATGAATTGACCGAGTATAAAAGGTCTGATTTGGTTAAGCTGGATATGCTCTTAAACGGTGAAACGGTGGACGCGCTTTCGTTTATCGTTCACAAGGACAATGCCTATTCAAGAGGCAGAAAAATGGCGGAAAAGCTTAAGGAATCAATTCCGAGACAGCTTTTTGAAGTACCTATTCAGGCTGCAATAGGGAATAAAATAATTGCCAGAGAAACTGTCCGTGCAATGCGCAAGGACGTACTTGCAAAGTGTTACGGCGGAGATATTACCCGAAAGAAAAAACTTTTGGAAAAACAAAAAGAGGGCAAAAAGAGAATGAGACAGGTAGGAAGTGTGGAAGTGCCGCAGGAGGCATTTATGTCGGTTCTTAAATTAGATACTTAATAGGAGTAACAGAAGATGAAATTTATTGAGAGAATTATTGAAAAACAAAAAGATAATTTTGAAAATAAGCCTGCAACTATTGCTTTTTTGGGCGATAGCGTGACTCAGGGCTGTTTTGAACTGTATGTAAAAAAAGATGGCAATCTTGAAACTTATTTTGATAAAAATTGTGCGTATCACAATTATTTGGCAAAGATTTTTGCCGTGCTTTATCCGAGTGTGCCGGTCAATATTATCAATGCCGGAATAAGCGGAGACAGTGCGCCTCATGCGGCGAAAAGAGTTGAAAGAGATGTGCTTTCATACAATCCGGATTTGGTTGTTGTATGCTTTGGTTTAAATGATGTTAATTTGGGTGTTGACGGTTTGGAACAGTACAAAGAGGCTCTTGACAATATTTTTACAAAGCTTGAAGAAAACGGCACCGAATATATTTTTATGACCCCGAATATGATGAATACCGAGGTCAGCTGCCATTTGGATACGGAGCTTTTTAAGGGAATTGCCGAGAACACTATGAAGCTGCAAAACGGCGGCGTTATGGATATGTACATGGATGCGGCAAGAGAAGTCTGCAAAAAGCATAATGCTCCGGTGTGCGATTGCTATAAAAAGTGGAAAATGCTTGAAAAATGCGGAGCGGACACGACCGAGCTTTTGGCAAATAAAATCAATCATCCGCTGAGGGAGATGAATTGGCTGTTTGCATATTCGCTTGCAGAGACAATTTTTGAATTGTAATAATTTGGGGATGTAAAAAAAGTCCGGAACGCAAGAAAAGAAGAGAAAAGCACATATTACAGAAAATATAATTGTTTTAGTCT
>CAKSFY010000014.1 GCA_934454035.1 uncultured Clostridia bacterium
CCGACCGTCACCTTGATTATGTTTACGAGGTTAAAAAACGTCTTGAAGATGCAGGTATAATCAGAGTGGAAATAGACGACCGCTCGGAAAAAGTCGGCTACAAAATCAGAGAGGCTCAGCTGGAAAAGGTTCCTTATATGCTTGTAATCGGCGATAAGGATATCGAAAATAATGCTGTTTCGGTTCGGGCAAGAAAAGACGGCGATATAGGCTCAATGAGCATTGATGAATTTATAGGAAGAATTACGGAAGAAGTACGGACAAAGAAAAGAGATTAATCTGTAACACTTTTCTTTCATATTGAATATTGTATAATATCATATGAAAGAGGAGGAAAATGTTATGGGTTTATTCGGAGGCTGCGGCAACAACGGTGGAGATTCGTGGATTTGGATTCTGATTGTTGTCGTACTGGTACTTTGCTGCTGCGGAGACGGCGGCGGAATATGCGGCTGCGGTAATAACAACGGCTGCTGCTGATACATCGTAAAAAGGGGATGTAAAAAAGCTCGGAGTACCGGTGTACACCATCGGGGCAGGTTTGAGCGTTCCAAAGTTATTTTTACTATTCCCTCAAAAAAAGCGGCTCGGAGAAAATCCGGGCTGCTTTTTTTGTGCAGTATTTTAATATTTAGCTGCCTTTTTTCTCAGCTCATACTTTTTTATTTCGTCGGATTTCCATAAGCCTGTAAAGTATACCGTCAGCGAAAACATACATTCAACAATCCATGATATTGCCCAGCCGATATATACCCCGTTCATAGCGAAATATTTTATTGCAATGAACGATGCTGCGATTCTTGATAATGAACCGACAAGCGTTGCAATGACGAGATAATTCATTGCCGCAACACCTCGGAAAAATGAATGAAAAAGGTTATTGACAACATTGAATACTATAAAAGGCATGAAGTATTTTAAAAATGTAACCGACATATCGAGTACATCACCCGTACTGCCGGCAGGCAAAAACAAATAACAAAATTGCTTTGCAAATACAACCGAGGCTGTAAGAAACGGCATGAGAAAAAGTATTCCCTGAAAAAAACCTACTTTAGTGCCCTTTTTTATATTTTCATATTTTCCGGCACCGATACTTTGAGATATGTAGTTGCTGAGTGTTTTTGATGAATTCCAGTATAATATTGAATTGATGTTATAGGCTTTAAGGCAAATTATGTAAGCTGCCGAGGCAGAGCTTCCGATTGCGTTTACCATGGGCGAAATAACCAGTGAGGAAAAATACATAACCATTTGCTGAAAACAGGCAGGAACGGAATAGGTAATCGACTGCCTGACTGTTTTTAAATCAAATTTAACTCTGTATTTGTCCACGCCCATTTTTTTAAAGCATTTTTTCAGCTTAATAAAATAGCATATGTCTACGGTGACGGCGGAAACAACAGTTGACGCGGCTATTCCTCCGATGCCTGAGTTCAAGATTTTTACGGCAAATATATTGCCGAAAATATGCAAAAATGTTGACAGAATCGACATGACAAGCGGATAAACGCTGCTTCCGAATGCGTTCATAAGATAAACGCCGTAGCTGTTCAGGATAAGAAAAGCGCTGCCCATCATATATATGCAGAAGTAAATGCCGGACTCTTCCCGAACAGACGGATCAATGGCAAGCAGGTCAAACAGTTTTGCTCTGAATAAAACCGTAATAATGCTCAAGGTCAGCATTATGGCGATTATGAGTACATAATTTATATAAATTGCGGATTTAAGCCTTTTATAGTCTTTAGCACCGAACAGTCTTGCCAGGTAAATCGAAAAGCCTATTCCGAAACCGCAGAAGGTTGATGTAAAAAATTCTATAAATGCCGAGGTTGAGCCTATTGCCGCAAGACCGGTATAATCAAGTATTTTTCCGGCTATCATTGTGTCTATAATATTGTATGCCTGCGAGAGAAAACCGGCAAGCACGAGCGGAATTGCAAAAAGCAAAAATGTTTTGTAAATATTTCCTTTGGTCAGGTCTTTCATTATCTTTGTCCCTCTTGACTTTTTAATATAATAGTGTATAATAGCATTATAAGTCTTTTATCAACTTTTTTCAAGCATGGCTGAAATTATGAATAATTCTCAACTTTTATCAGAAAGGGAGCATGTATATGTATCAAAAAGAACGGATAGACAGTATAATGGAAATCCTTAAGGAAAACGGATATGTGACGGTGAAATATCTGACAAAAGCGCTTCACTACAGCAATGCAACAATAAACCGTGATTTAAATATTTTGGAAAATCAAAAGCTCATAACACGTACGTACGGCGGTGTTGAGCTGTGTGAAAACTCACCAGTCCCTTTAGAGTTCAGGTATCATAAGGAGAAAATGCAAAAAAGGAGACTTTCCAAATATGCTGCGGAGCTTATATGCGACGGTGATATTATATTTATCGACAGTTCAACCACCACCGAAAGGATTGGAGATTTCCTGACGAATAAAAAAAATATTACAGTGATAACAAACAATATGGCGCTTGCTGCACATATGAGCGAATATATTCCAAATGTCATTTGCACGGGCGGAGAAATAACGGAAAAGCCGTATATGCTTTCCGGCATGGATGCGGTCAGAACAATTTCAAAATATAACACCGATATAATGTTTTTTTCGACAGGGTCGGTTTCGGAAGACGGGATTATTAAGTCCGGAAGTGACATGTATTTTCAGCTTTATGAGTGTGCGCTCAAAAATGCGAAAAAGAGATGCTTTTTGGTTGACCATACAAAGGTGAATATTGATTTAACATATAACATAGCAGACTTTTCACAGATAGACTGCGTAATAAGTGATTATCATTTTTCGGAGGATACGAAAAGAAGATACAAAAATACACAGTTTTGTGAGGTGTCCGGCTGATTAATGATAAAATGTACAGGTGCATATTTTATTTGACATTATGTGAATTTTGGAGTAAAATAAAACTGTGAGGTCAAATATAAACAGGGGAAGCGCTTTTATTTACGCAAGGCAATTGGAGGATTTGCAATGAAAAAAATTACACAGGAGTTTTTAACGGGTGAAAGAGCTTTATTTATGGGTGAAAATCTTGAAATATATGATACTGTCTTTGCAGACGGTGAATCTCCGCTGAAAGAAAGTAAAAATATAAAATTGTATTCGAGCAGCTTTAAGTGGAAATATCCTCTTTGGTACAGTGAAAATATTTACATGAAGGATTGTATTCTGTTTGATAATGCGCGTGCCGGTATTTGGTATACAAAAAATATTACTGCCGAAAATACTTCCATTGAAGCACCGAAAAGCTTCAGACGAGCGGAAAACATAATTTTAAAAAATGTTGATTTTCCAAACGCTGCCGAGACAATGTGGCATTGCAGAAATATTACTATGGACAATGTGTCGGCAAGGGGAGATTATTTTGCAATGAACAGTTCTGATATAAAAATAACCGATTTCAGGCTGTTCGGCAATTATTCGTTTGACGGAGCGAAAAACGTCATAATTAAAAATGCAAAAATGCTGTCAAAGGATTCGTTCTGGAACAGTGAAAACGTAACTGTTTACGATTCGTTTATATCCGGTGAATATCTGGGCTGGAACGCAAAAAATCTTACGCTTATAAACTGCACTGTTGAAAGCCTGCAGGGCTTGTGTTATATAGATAATCTTGTAATGAAAAACTGCAAGCTTGTAAATACGACGCTTGCGTTTGAATATTCTTCTGTTGACGCAGACATATGTTCAAAAATTGACAGCGTTTTAAATCCCTCCGGCGGAATTATCCGGGCAAAATATATAGACAAGCTTATTATAGAGCCTGACAAGGTGGACAAAACAAAAACGAAAATAATTATAAACGGAGAGAATTAGAATGAATTACAATTTTGACGAATTGGTTGACAGAAAAAACACAAACTCACTGAAATGGTCTGTCGGGGAAAACGGGCTGCCGATGTGGGTGGCGGACATGGATTTTAAAACCGCTCCGGAAATTACGGAGGCAATCGAAAAAAGAGCGCGGCACGGAGTGTTCGGATACAACATTGTTCCGGACGAGTGGTATTTTGCATATATGAATTGGTGGCGTAAGCGATATAACTTTAATATAGAAAAGGAATGGCTTATTTTCTGCACCGGAGTTGTTCCCGCAATTTCAAGCATAGTCAGAAAGCTTACTACTCCGGCAGAAAATGTTCTTTTGCTGACTCCGGTCTATAATATATTTTTCAATTCCGTACTGAATAACGGACGGAATGTGCTTGAATCGGAGCTTAAATACGATGGCGAAAAATATGAAATCGACTTTGACGATTTGGAAACAAAGCTTGCAAATCCTCAAACTGCCATGATGATACTTTGTAATCCGCATAATCCTATAGGAAAAATATGGGAAAAAGACACTCTCGGAAAAATAGGCAAACTTTGCAAAAAGTATAATGTAATTGTTGTCAGTGACGAAATTCACTGTGATTTGACCGAGTATAAAAAAACATACATCCCGTTTGCGTCGGTGTCCGAGGAGTGCCGCTTAAATTGTATTACCTGTGCAGCGCCGACAAAGTCCTTTAATATTGCCGGTTTGCAGACAGCTGCCGTCATTATTCCGAATGAATATTTAAGAAATAAAGTAAACCGTGCACTTAATACCGATGAGTTGGCAGAGCCTAATTGCTTTGCCGTGCAGGCGGCAGTTTCGGCATACGGCTGCGGTGAAAAATGGCTGGATGAGCTGCGGCAATATATAGATAAAAACCGCCGCATTGCCGCAGAATTTATTCAAAACGAATTACCGGAGGTCAAGCTTGTAAAATCCGAGGCAACTTATCTTTTGTGGCTTGATTGCAGCAGCATTTGCGCACATTCGGACAAACTTGCGGAATTTATAAAGGAAGAAACCGGCCTTTTTCTGTCAGGCGGAAAGCAATACGGAAGCGGAGGAGAACACTTTTTAAGGCTTAATATTGCCTGCCCCCAAACAACTCTTGCAGATGGACTGAACCGCTTAAAAATCGGAATAAAAAAATACAGAGAATAAATGGTGCAAGAGAAAAATAAATAGTTTAAGACTTGATTTTTCTTTGATTTTATGATAAAATAATAGGAGATGAGCGGAAAGATTTGTTTCTGACCGCAAATCTCTGATTAGATGTTACTGACCTTAAAGATTTGTTCTGAAAGGAAAGGCTTGTTAATGTGTTTTTTTAATGTGCCTTTTCGGGCACATTTTTTTATTTGAATTAAGGAGGTTTTTAATGGAAAAGAGAGTTGCACTGATAGGCATTGTTGTGGAAAAATCGGAATCGGTTGAAAAGCTTAATTCGATACTTCATAAGTATGCGGAGTTTATTATCGGTAGAATGGGGATTCCGTATAAGGAAAGAGGTATTTCGGTAATAAGCGTTGCAATGGACGCACCGTCAGACAAAATAAGTGCTTTGTCGGGCGCAATAGGTATGCTGGACGGAATAAGCTCAAAAACAATATATTCAAAACTGAGTGAAGAAAACAAACAGGAAAGGAATGTTTTATAATAATGTACGATGTAAAATCAAAAAAAGCGGAGGAATTTATTAATCATGAGGAAATTTTGGACACGCTTGCATATGCCGAAGCACATAAAAATGATGCACAGCTGATTGACAAAATTCTTGAAAAAGCAAAGGAAAGAAAGGGGCTTACTCACCGCGAGGCGGCAGTGCTTTTAGATTGTGAAATAGAAGAAAAAAACAAGGAAATGTACAAGCTTGCCGAGCAGATAAAAAAAGATTTTTACGGTAACAGAATAGTAATGTTTGCGCCGCTCTATCTTTCAAATTACTGCATCAACGGCTGCGTATACTGTCCGTATCATCATCAGAACTGCCATATTAAAAGAAAAAAACTCAGCCAGGAAGATATAAGAAACGAAGTTATTGCTCTGCAGGATATGGGGCATAAGCGTCTGGCTCTTGAAATGGGCGAGGACCCTGTCAACAATCCGATTGAATATATGCTTGAGAGCATAAAGACAATTTACGGAATTCATCATAAAAACGGAGCAATCCGCAGAGTTAATGTAAATATTGCCGCAACTACCGTCGAAAATTACAGAAAGCTTAAAGACGCAGGCATAGGAACATATATTCTTTTCCAGGAGACATATCATAAGGAAAGCTATGAAAAGCTTCATCCGGTCGGACCGAAACACAATTATGCTTATCATACAGAGGCTATGGACAGAGCTATGGAGGGCGGTATAGATGATGTCGGTTTAGGAGTTTTGTTCGGTCTGGAGCTGTACAGATATGAATTTGCAGGTCTTTTAATGCATGCTGAACATTTGGAGGCTGCTTTCGGAGTAGGTCCTCATACAATCAGTGTGCCGAGAATTAAAAGAGCGGATGACATTGACCCGGATGTGTTTGATAACGGAATTAATGACGATATTTTTGCAAAAATCATTGCCTGTATCAGAATTGCGGTTCCATACACGGGTATGATTATTTCGACAAGAGAAAGCAAGGCTTGCAGGGAAAGAGTTTTAAAACTCGGTATTTCACAGATAAGCGGTGCTTCAAGAACAAGCGTCGGCGGTTATGTTGAACCGGAACCGGAGGAGGAAAACTCCGCACAATTTGATGTCAGTGATAATCGTACTTTGGACGAGGTTGTTCACTGGCTTATGGATTTGGGTTATATTCCGAGCTTTTGTACAGCCTGTTACAGAGAGGGCAGAACGGGCGACCGCTTTATGTCGCTTTGCAAGAGCCGTCAGATTTTGAATTGCTGCCATCCGAATGCGCTTATGACTCTGAAAGAATATCTTGAAGATTACGCTTCGGAGGACACTAAAAAAATCGGTGAGAAGCTGATACTTGCGGAAATGGAAAAAATCCCGAATGAAAAAGTAAAAAGGATTGCACTGGACAATCTCAAAAACATTGAAAAGGGAAGCAGAGATTTCCGATTCTAAGGAGGCATAATTATGAGTCTTAATGCAGCGCCGTCGGCGGAAAGAGTGCATATTGCGTTTTTCGGCAGACGAAATGCGGGTAAATCAAGTTTAATCAATGCAATAACAAACCAAAAACTGTCGATTGTATCGGATATAAAGGGCACAACGACAGACCCGGTCAAAAAGGCTATGGAAATACTTCCGCTCGGACCGGTTGTTATTATTGACACACCGGGAATTGATGATGTCGGAGAACTGGGACGTATGCGCATTGAAAAAGCCTATGAGGTTTTAAATATGACGGATATTGCCGTTATAGTTGCCGACGCAGGGGAGGAGCTTACCGGATTTGAAATCGGGTTGATTGATAAAATAAAGGAACAAAACATTCCTTATATAATTGCATGGAACAAAGCGGATGAAAAAGTGCATCCGATATCAGAAAAAAATGAAATTGCGGTCAGCGCACTTTGCGGCACGAATATTAAGGAGCTTAAGGAGCTTATTGCTTCCGTTAAAAGCGATATTAAGCCGAAAGGCAGGATAATCGGGGATTTGATTAAAGAAAATGACATTGTGGTATTGGTTATTCCGATAGATGAGTCTGCGCCGAAAGGAAGATTGATTTTGCCGCAGCAGCAGACAATCAGGGATATTCTCGACACACATGCGGCAGCTTTGTGTGTGCAGCCCGAAGAACTTGCAAATGTACTAGGCAAGCTTTCCGGAAGTGTTAAAATGGTTGTGACCGACAGCCAGGCATTTGCCGAGGTTCAAAAAATTGTTCCCGAAGAGATTCCGCTTACGTCTTTTTCGATTTTGTTTGCAAGATACAAAGGCAATCTGCGCCGTAATATAGGAGGTGCGGCAGAGCTTGATAAACTTTCTGACGGGGATATTGTGCTTATCAGCGAGGCATGTACACACCACAGGCAGTGCAATGACATCGGAACGGTTAAACTTCCGGGACTAATTGAAAAATACAGCGGAAAAAAGATTAATTTTGAATGGACAAGCGGAAACGAATTTCCGGAGGATTTGAAAAAATACAGGCTTATAATTCATTGCGGCGGATGCATGATTAATGCTATGCAAATGCAGTCACGGCTGAAAAGGAGCATGGTTGCAAACGTTCCTATGACAAATTACGGTACTGCTTTGGCAAAAATGAACGGAATATTAGACAGAAGTATTTCGGTTTTTGACGGAAATTATTAAGTTTGTAACAATTTGACATATAACAATTGCTGAATATTTCACAAAAACAAAGCTGATAATACATTGAAAATTAGTACAAAAACCATAAAAATTACACCAATAATACAAAAATTAAAAAAAGTTGTTAAAAAAGTTTGACAAATGACGGAAAATGGTGTATAATAAATTTGTAACAATTTAGAAATGTCTCGGTAATTTTGGACGTTTTTAATAATTGGGAGGTTTTTGGATAATGGTGAACTTGAAACATGCAGTGACGGCAATTGCCGCTGTTGCAATGGTCGGTTCGTTGGCAGTAAATCAGGCTGCGGATAAGACTCATGTAAATGCACAGAATATTTCAAATATTCAGCTCAATCCGCCCGCTGTTATAAAGGGCGACGGAAACGGAGTTGTTGAGAGCGACACCGCTTTCGACACAAAGAAAAACGAAGAGGATAAGGCACCGGAAAAGGGTTATGTACTTATTACGGAAAGTTATCTTAATATGAGAGCGGAACCGTCTGTTGACGCTGAAGTTGTTAAACAGCTTGAATGTGCGGCTGAGGTTACGATTTTGTCAGACGAGGATGACGAATGGTACCGGGTACAAAACGGTGACGATACGGGTTATGTTTATAAGGATTTTATAACAGATTCGTATGAGGACGCAAACAAGGCTCTTTTGGAGAATTTCAAGTATGAATCCGGATATATCAATGCAGACGGTGTTAATATCCGTGACAATGCCGGAACAGAAGGGTCAAATGTTATCGACCAGGCAGAGGACGGAGATAAAGTATTTATCATTAAGCACGCTGACAATGACTGGCTTTTGGTATATTACGGAGCTAATTATGATATAGGCTATGTCTCATCGGAGTTTGTAACAATAACCGGTGTGACAGATAAGGACGCTGTCGCTTCGGCAAAGATTAACAGACTTAATGCGATTGCCAAAAAAGGAATTATTTCATCTGACGGAGCTATGCTCAACGTAAGGGCACTGCCTAATGAAAATTCGGAAGCAATTGCCTCACTGGAGGACGGCGCGTCGGTAAGAATAATTACAAAGGGCAGCAGCTGGACAAAGATAGCGCTCGGAGACGGCGGAAAAACTGCTTATGTAAAGAGCGAATATGTTCTTGACGAAGATCAAATCGCAGCAAGAGAGGCTGCAAAAAAAGCAGCAGCCGAGAAGAAAGCGGCAGATGAAAAGAAAGCCGCTGCTGAGAAAAAAGCAGCAGCTCAGAAGAAAACTTCGGCAAGTACTAAAAAGAGTACCCAAACAAAAAATGCTGTTTCAGACTCAGCTCCGGCGGCAGCGTCGGGCAGCGGTTCGGGACAAGCAATTGTAAACGAGGCAAAAAAATATATCGGAACAAGATATGTTTACGGCGGTAATTCGCCGTCAACAGGATTCGATTGCTCGGGATTGGTTCAGTATGCATGCCGCAAAGCCGGCATTTCGGTCAGCCGTTCATCAAGAGCACAGTACGGAAACGGAGTTGCGGTTTCAAGATCAAACCTTCAGCCGGGTGACTTGATATTCTTCTCAAAAGGCAGCGGAATATCACATGTTGTTATTTATGCCGGAAACGGACAGGTAATTCATTCACCCAGACCAGGCAAGAGTGTATGCTACACATCTCTATCCAACATATGCAGCTATTCAACATACGTCGGTGCAAGACGAGTAGTGTGAGTTTATTAAATAATGGGATTTAAAAAAGGAATCATTTTTTTAAATCACCTCAAAAGGCGGTGTAATTTTTATACACCGCCTTTTTTGATATATGTGTTTAATCCAAACTATTTTCCGATAGTCCGCTTTTGATTGATTGCTGCGAATGCGATTATGCAGATAATGACCGAGAGCAGTGAGCCTGCGGTGGTTGCAAGTCCCATAGGGAAGAGGGTTGACGGGAACAAACGCGAGGCTAAATAAACTCCGGGTATTCGCACGAGTGAGATTGAAATAATGTTATGTATGAAAGACAGCTCCGATTTGCCGCATGCACAGAAATATCCGCTGAAGCTGAAATGAATTCCGGCAAAAATGCTGTCCCATATATATCCCCTCAGATATTGGCTTCCGAGGCGTATTACATCAGTACCTCCGGCAGCCGCCTTATCGGTGAATAAAGCTACAAACGGTTCTGCGGCGAATTGCATTACAACAGTCCAGAATATTCCGAAACCAACGGCAATTAAAATGGCATATTTCATTGTCATAACCGCGCGATCGGGTTTTTCGGCACCGATATTTTGCGCACCGAGTGCGGACACGGTCGTTAGCATTGATGACGGAATAAGGAAAATAAAGCTGATTATTTTTTCGACTATTCCAACGGCTGCCGCATCGTTAAGTCCACGCATATTGGCGATAACAGTAATTATAATAAATGCAACTTGTATTAATCCGTCCTGAAATGCAATCGGAACACCGATTTTTAAAATTCTGCCGATAATGTCACGTTTTGGAATAAAATCGTCTTTTTCAAGTACAAAACTTCATCTTTTTTTGATTGCAATCAATGAAATAATGACGCTGATTGCCTGTGAGATTGTCGTGCCAAGGGCTGCTCCGGCGGCACCGAGTTTAAATGCTCCTATAAAAATGTAATCAAGAATTATATTTGCAATAAATGCAATTGCGATAAAATACATCGGAGTTTTACTGTCACCCATTCCTCGGAAAATCGATGCAATAATATTATATGCCGTAATGAACGGGATACCTATAAAGCATACAGTCAGATACGCGCATGTTCCGTCTGTTGCTTCGCTCGGCGTAGAAACCGCAGAGACTATAGCACGTACAGATATAAGGAGAACGGACATCAGAATAACCGAAACGAGCATAAAAAGTACAACCGTGTTGCCGATATTTTGCGCAGCCTTACGTCTGTTTCCGCTGCCGATTGCCTGACCTATGCAGACTGTTGTTCCCATTGCAAGACCGACAATTACAACAGTAATCATATGCATTATCTGTGAACCTACAGATACGGCTGTAGTGCCTTGCCACGCCTTCAAACTGACCGATAATAAACAGGTCTGCCATCCCGTACAGTGTATGCAAAAAATATGACAGCAGATAAGGCAGTGAAAATATAATTACATTTTTGAACACGCTGCCTGTTGTAAGATTTCTTTCCATAAAAGTACCTTTCCTTTGTTAAATAAATAAGCAAGAATCTCACATAAAGAAATTCTTGCTTATCGGATTTACAACTGTAATTTAGTTAAGTGCAGCTTTTGCAGTTTCTGTGAGCTTTGTGAAAGCAGCAGGGTCTGCAATTGCAATTTCAGAAAGAACTTTTCTGTTCATTTCAATGCCTGATTTCTTAAGACCGTTCATGAATGTTGAATAATTCATTCCGTTCATCTTACAAGCAGCGCTTATTCTTGCAATCCATAATCTTCTGAAATCACGTTTTCTGCGTTTTCTTCCGATATATGCATTCTGCATTGAACGCATAACAGCCTGGTTTGCAGTTCTGTAAAGTCTGCTTTCTCCGCCTCTGAAGCCCTTAGCGAGCTTGAGAACTTTCTTATGTTTTTTACGTGTATTTAAAGCACCTTTTACTCTTGCCATAGTAAATATACCTCTCTTTCAATCTTATTTGTAAGGAATTAACTTTTTGATTACTGCAGCATTTGCAGCTGAACAGTAAGCTTGCTTTCTTAAATGACGTTTTCTCTTTGTGGTTTTCTTGTTCAGAATGTGTCTTCTGAAAGACTTATTCATTTTTACCTTACCTTTTTTTGTAAGATTGAATCTTTTTGCGGCACCTCTGTGTGTCTTTATTTTAGGCATAATCGTCCACTCCTTCCGATTTGTATAAAAATTATTGTGTTACCGGTACAAGAAACATTGTCATATTTCTGCCTTCAAGCTTAGGAGGATGCTCCATATTGCCGGCTTCTTTTGCAGTTTCGGCAAAGCGAATAAGCAAAGCCTCGCCAATCTCGGAATGACTTACTTCGCGTCCGCGAAAACGTACCGTAACCTTAACCTTGTCCCCGTTTTTCAGAAACTTGATTGCATTTTTGCATTTTGTGTTAAAGTCGTTAGTATCAATTGACGGTGAAAGCTGAACTTCCTTAATATTCATTGTCTTTTGATTCTTGCGGTTCTCTTTTTCACGCTTGGCAAGCTCAAATTTGTACTTGCCGTAATCCATTATTTTGCATACCGGCGGCTGTGCCTGAGGAGCAATCTTAACCAAATCAAGATTTTTCTCATAAGCAAGATCAATAGCTTTTGCCGGCGTCATAACGCCGAGCTGCGCGCCGTCTGCCGAAATAACACGGACTTCCTTGTCGCGAATTTCTTCGTTGATTTGCAATTCTTTAATAGCTATGGTAATCCCTCCTTAAATGAAACCATATAACTCCGTGAATCGGAATTTAACAATATTTTTGTACGTAAAGCAAATGACAATAGCTGTAAAATCAAAAAAATCGAACGCCCAAAACAGCAGTCCGAAATATATAAACGCGTTATAAAAACGCGAGAATATTTACCGCAAAGAATAAAGTCCGTACGGTGAGAACAGAATTGTCCTGCTTGTTTACTTAAAATATTATAGCATATTTTTTATCCGCTGTCAATACTTTTTTTGAAAAAAATTGACTTAATTTTACGTCGTTATTGCCGCTGCCGGATTAAGCACTGCAATAATTTTCAGAAATCAAATCCATACCGTGATGTTTAACGGAGAGGATTTAAGGATAAACGCCGATAAGAAAAAGCGGCAAGCATTTTCATGCCTGCCGTTTTTGGAGCTGGTGATGCGACTTGAACGCACGACCTTTTGATTACGAATCAAATGCACTACCGACTGTGCTACACCAGCATATAAAGCGTATGTAAAATATGTTCAGAACACAAAAACGTGTTAATCGGATAAGAAAACAATAATATATTGAAATGTTTTTTCTGAACCATTGCCGAACCGACTTTAATTTTTTCAAAGGCGGTGATTTTACACCGCCTTTGATTATATTTATGATAATAAACCTTTTGCGATTTCGTTTATCACTTTGCCGTCCGCTCTGCCCTTTGTTTTAGGCATAACCTCTGACATAATCTTTCCCATGTCCTTCATAGAAGAAGCTCCTGTTTTTTCAACAGCTTCTTTTACAATTGCTTCAAGCTCTTCATGGGTAAGTTGTTTAGGCAAATATTCCATTAAAACATCCATTTCGGACTTTAATTCGGAAATCAAGTCCTCGCGTCCACTCTTTTCATAGTCAGGCAGGGAATCTCTGCGCTGTTTCAGCTGCTTAGCAATAACATCAAGTACGCCATCATCATCAAGAGTTATTTTTTTATCCTTTTCAATCTGTAATACTCCGGCTCTGACCATCTGTACAACATTTTTACGGATTGTATCTTTATTTTTCATTGCAGACTTTAAATCATCTGCCAGTTTATCTTTAAGCGACATAAAAAGTTACCTCTTATTACTTGAACTTTCTTTTACGTGCAGCTTCAGATTTTTTCTTGCGTTTTACGCTTGGTTTTTCATAATGCTCACGTTTTCTTATTTCTGACATAACGCCGGATTTAGCGCATTGACGCTTGAATCTGCGGAGCGCACTATCCAGTGATTCATTATCTTTTACTCTGATTTCAGACATGTATTTCCCCTCCCTCCGGCTGGTCAAATTCTTCCGGATTGTTTTATGGAACAAATACGGCTTTTGTACAAGCTGTTTTCTGCCACAATATATATTATACTATATATTGTATACAATTGTCAATATTTTTTATTAAATTTTTTGATTTTTTTTATTATGAAAAATTTTGCGAGGGGAGATTTGAAAAAAAGTTTGACTGCCATGCCGAATTATGGTATAATTTAATTATCAATCAAAATTAAAGGAGCATCATTATGTCAACAAAAGAAATTGCAAAAGCCGCTCTGCTAACGGCAATAATAGCTATATTTTCGGTAATTACATTTAAAATAGGCACGGTGCCGATTACTCTGAGTGTATTCGCAATCCTGTTTGCCGCGGTTGCCGCGGGTGCAAAAACCGGAGTAACGGCTGTGATTGTATATATACTTATAGGTGCGGTGGGGCTGCCTGTTTTCAGCGGTTTTAGCGGCGGCGTGAGCGTACTTGCCGGACCTACCGGCGGATATATTATATCTTACATATTTATGGCTCTGCTGGTCGGATACGTATCGGATAAGACAAAAAAAATCCCTGTACGTCTTGCAGCATGTATAATTTCGCTTGTTATATGCTATACTTTGGGAACTCTGCAATACTGTATTGTAGCCAAGCAAACCGCTGCATACGGAATTGCCGTCTGCGTATATCCGTTTATTGCGGTGGACATTGTCAAATGCGCTGCGGCTGCGCTGATCGGAAGTAAAATAAGGGAGCTTACGGCTTAAAGAATATTTTCAAGCTTAAGCTTGTAGCTTTTTGGGATATGCTCAAAGTATACATTTAAGAGTTCGCATTTTGCGAGTGCGTCGGATTTTTGCTTCATTGAAGTATAAACCATCAGTTCCGTGATATCTTTTTCGATATTGTCGGGAATGCAATGGTCCGCTGTACTTGCAAGCGCGGGCTTTTTTTTGTCCATAAATCCGGCAAGCTCGGAAATTGCTTTCTCCGCTTCACCGAAATTATCGTCCGACAAAAGACTTTTTATTTTATCTCCGTATGAGCACATTTCATCAGATAAATTATCGATATATTCCGAATAAAATATACTTCCTCCTATGATGCATACCGCTATAATTACAGAAATGACAAGGCTTTTCATTTTTCGTCTTTTTCTCCTTTTCGCTGAACAAACAAATCATCGCCGTCAAGCGATGCCAGAAACACTTCTTTTTCCGAGAAAATATTATTTTTTTTCAGCTGTTTCATAAGCCAGCTTTTACTTTTTCCGCTTCGCTCCATCTCCGAGTAATTTATTTCTCCGTCAGAAATAAGCATAAACGGGAGTATTTCTTTTTTTGTCTGTTTATTTTTTAAATCTCCGACCGTTGCGGCACGCGCTTCGGTTTTCGGAATTACCGAAAGCTGACCGTTTGTTTCCAGAACCGCCGCTTCCACATCCGATATATCGGGATAACCGCTTATTCTGAGCTGCTCCAGGAGGTCATTAAGATTGAATCTCTGTCTTGCGAGCTCATTTTCGTTTATGTGTCCTTTATAAACAACAATGCTCGGCTCGCCGGTTATAATTCTCCGTGCCGCTTTGCTTTTCAGACTGATAAATGCAGCGAATACCTCAGCCACTATTAATGTAAAAACGGGAATTATTCCAGACAAAAGCGGAATATCAACCGACTGCATCGGAACAGATGCCAAGTCCGAAATCATTATTGCCACAACAAGCTCCGAGGGCTGCATTTCTCCGATTTGCCGCTTGCCCATAATACGGACGGCTATTGTGACCGCAGCATATAAAATTAAAGTTCTGATAACAATAACAAGCATTTGGTATCTTTCTTTCTTAGAAAATATAATCATATTTTTCCAAAAAATAAAAAAAATATTCAAAAACCTCTTTACTTTCGTATGATAAAGTGATACAATATAAAAGAGAGGTGATTTTTTTGAATAAAAAATTAATGGGTGAAAATCTTGACAATTTATTTGATGCGATTTTATGTCTCGAATCAAGGGAGGATTGCAGCCAATTTTTTGATGACCTGTGCACCATCAGCGAAATAAAATCCATGTGTCAGCGCTTTGAAGTTGCCCGAATGCTTGACAAAGATATTATATATACCGAAATAGCCGAAAAAACCGGTGCAAGCTCTGCAACAATCAGCCGTGTTAACAGATGTCTGAACTACGGAAGCGGCGGCTACAGAAATGTGCTGGATAAGCTGAAAGAGGATAAAATATGAACAGTTATACCGATTTTTCCGAATATTACGATAAGCTGATGAATGCCGATTTCAATTATGAGCATATTGCAGATTATATTGAAAATTTATTTGACCGCTGCGGATGCAATCCGAATATTGTCTGCGAGCTTGCCTGCGGTACCGGAAATATAACATTGCCGCTTGCAAGGCGCGGCTATGACATGATAGGTGTTGACCGCTCCTTTGAGATGCTCGATATTGCAAGAAAAAAGTCTGACGGAAATATTCTCTTTCTTAATCAGGACATGACAAAGCTTGATTTGTACGGAGGTGCGGACGCATTTATATGCATGATTGACGGGATAAATTATATTCTGAATCCGGATTCGCTTTTTTATATGTTCAAAAGGATAAAAACATGTTTTCTTGAACCGAACGGAGTTTTTATTTTTGATATAAGCTCGGAATACAAGCTTAAAGAAAAAATAGGTAACAATAATTTTGTCTATAGCGGAAATGATATTTTCTACAGCTGGGAAAACCGGTATGTAAAGAGAATGTCTGATATGTATCTTACATTCTTTGTCAAAAACAAAAACGGAATGTACAGACGGTTTGCCGAAAGACATATTCAAAGAGCATATCGCGAAAGTGAGATTGTAAGTATGCTTAAAAAAGCAGGCTTTAATGAAATCGAGACCTTTGACGGAATGACATTTAATCCTGTGCGCCCGGACTCCGAACGTATAGTTTTTACGGCAAAGCAGGGAAGAAACTGAGCAAAATGAATATTGTATAACCGAAAATCCGATATATTTTTTTTAAAAGGAATATATCGGATTTTTTTAAGTTTAACACGGCACGGAAATTAATATAGAATTTATATTTTTCTATTGCTATTTTTAGCATTATAAGGTATAATATATAAGTAAACTTATATTTTGATAAAGGAGCTATCGGTAAAGGATATGAAAAAAAATATACTAATGCTGCTTATGAAGCTGGACATCGGCGGAGCGGAAACTCATGTGGTCGAGCTTTCAAAGGAGCTTAAAAGACGGGGAAATAATGTCATAATTGCATCAAACGGCGGAGTTTATACAAAAGAACTGGAGAATGCCGGGATAAAGCATTATATTGTACCCCTTCAAAATAAAAATCCTGCGAATGTAATTAAATCTTACAAGCTTATAAGAGAAATAATTAAAAAAGAAAAAATAGATATTGTTCATTCTCATGCGAGAATACCGTCTTTTATTGCCGGAAAACTGCATAAGAAAATGAAGTTCCCGTTCGTTACAACAGCTCACTGGGTGTTTACGACAAAATACGGATTGAAATATATAACCGATTGGGGCGAGGAAACAATTGCCGTCAGTGAAGATATTAAAAAATATCTTATGGATAATTACAAAATTCCGGAGGAAAAAATCACAGTGACAATCAACGGAATAGATACTGACAAATTTTCACCCGATACCGACTCATCAAAGGTAAAAAAGGAATTCGGAATAAAAGATGATGACAAAGTTATAGTGTACGTGAGCCGAATGGATACGGACAGAAGCCTTGCGGCACATATGCTTATATCGGCAATGCCGAAGCTTGACAAGGTTGTTGACGGACTGCGCCTTTTGGTTGTGGGCGGCGGCAATGATTATGATAAAATTGCTGAGGAGGCAAAAGAGGCTAATAAGCAAATCGGAAGAGAAGCGGTTATGCTTGCCGGAGCAAGAACGGAAATTAATGAATTTGCGGCAGCGGCAGAGCTTTTTGTGGGTGTGTCACGTGCTGCACTTGAGGCAATGGCGGCAGGCAAACCGACAATCATTGCAGGCAACGAGGGATATATCGGTATTTTTGATGAGGATAAGGCAGAACTTGCATATTCAACAAACTTCTGCTGCCGCGGCTGCGAAGCTTCAAGCGAAGAAAAAATAGCTCAGGATGTCGGAAACTTTTTCGGAATGTGGGAGGAGGACAAAAAACGCCTTTCAGCATTTTCAAGAGAGTATATCAAGGAAAATTATTCGGTGAAAAGGATGGCTGATGATGCGGAAAAGGTATATAAAAGTGTGCTTGCCGAAAGAAAGGGTTGATAAATTTGAGTGATATTCTGATTTCCGGATATTACGGATTTAAAAACAGCGGCGACGATGCATTGCTTTTGGCGATTCTGCATGATTTAAAGGAGCAGAAGCCTGATATAAAAACTGTGGTTCTTTCAAAATCGCCGAAAGAGACAAGCAGATTGTATAATGTAAAAGCAGTAGACAGGCTGAATCCGTTTTCCGTAATATTTAATATGATGAAAACAAAAATGCTTATATCCGGCGGCGGAACCCTGATTCAGGACAGGACAAGCACAAAATCGCTTATGTATTATCTTTTTATAATCAGATGTGCACACTTTTTCGGGAAAAAGATAATGCTTTATGCCAACGGAATCGGACCGCTTGTAAATGAAAAAAATCGGAGAGTAACCGCAAAAACTTTAAATATGGCTGATGTGATAACACTGAGGGATGCGGATTCAGAAAAAGAGCTCCGAAGCCTTGGAGTGGATGAGCCGGTAATAAAAGTGACTGCGGACCCTGCGTTTAATCTGGAATGTAAAAAAGCTGAAAAAAAAGAAAAAAAGGCTTGTATTTCGGTAAGGAGCTGGAACGGAGTCGGGAATGATTTTACCGATGTAGTGGCAAAGGCTGCCGATTATCTGATTGACAGATACGGGTATAAGGTAGTATTTCTTCCGATGCAGCCGGCAAAGGATCTGATAATTTCCGGGGAAATTATGGGCAGAATGAAAAACAAGAGCGTGTGCGTAAAGGATAATCTGTCGGTAGAAAAAATGCTTTCGGCGGTTTCCGAAACTGATTTATGCATAGGAATGAGACTGCACAGCCTTATATATGCGGCATCAAATGCGCTGCCGATTATCGGCTTGGTGTATGACCCGAAAATTGCCGGGTTTATGGACTATATCGGTCAGAATATGTATATTGATACCAAAACGGTTACATTTGAAGATTTAAAAGAAATGATAGACAAATGCGAGGAAAACCGGGACGAAATAATAAAAATGCTTGAAGCAAAGCTTGCAGAGCTTAAGGAGAAAGCAAAATATAATGCCGTCTGTGCAGTTGAATTGCTTGAGGGAGGAACAGTGAGTTGAACAAAAACAAAAGCATTTTAAAGACTGCCGGGTTCATGGCAATTGCCACATTGCTGGCGAAAATGTGCGGACTGGCAAGAGAAGTGCTGATAGCGGCATTTTTCTCAACGGGTTACGAGGGAACGGCTTACCTCACTGCCACTCAGCTGCCGATGACGCTTTTTGACATAGTAATCGGCGGAGTTATATCCGCATCATTTATTCCTATATTCAATGATATATTGGAAAAAAAGGATAAAAAATCTGCAATGGAGTTTGCCAATCGGTTTATATGCATGATTCTTTTTATATGCATTTTGATAGCGGTTTTCGGGATAATATTTGCAGACCCGCTGATAAGCTTTATGGCGCCGGATTTTGACCAAAAAACACACAATCTTGCGGCGCTGCTTTCATCGGTTATGTTCCCGATGATTATTTTTACCGGACTTGCATTTTCGTTTGTGGGAATACTTCAGACATTTGATGAATTTAATATTCCGGCGATAATGAGTCTTGTTTCAAATGTGGCGGTGATTTTGTATTTCCCGGTTTTCGGAAAAAAATTCGGCGTTTACGGGCTTTCTGCGGCAATGCTTTTTTCGTGGAGCTTGCAGGTTATCATTCAGATTCCGTCGCTGAAAAAATTCGGATTCAGGTTAAAGCCTACTTATAAAATTTGGAATAACGATATAAAAAGAGCGCTTTTGCTGGCAGGGCCGATGCTTGTAAGCACATGGGTGCAGCCGCTTTATTCGATTGTAAATACCAGAATCGCCTCGGGAATTGACGGCGCCGTACCGGTACTTAATTACGCAAACAGACTGTATATAGTGGTTACGGGAGTGTTTTCCTTTGTGGTTACAAATTTGGTTTTTCCGAAAATGTCAAGGGCAAATTCGGCGGATAATTCCGAGGAAACAAATGCCATAATCGTGGCGTCGTTGAAGGCGGTTTCGATGGTTATTCTGCCGATTGCGGTCATGTTTATAACACTTTCAAATCCGATTATTTCGGTTATTTACAACCATGGCAAATTCGATGCGGTGAACGAAACGGCAATTGCACTTTCATGTTATTCGGTAGGAATGATAGGAATGAGCGTTAATGAAGTTTTGTCAAAAGCGTTTTTCTCAATGCAGAATTCAAAAACACCGATGATAAATGCGGTTATAAGCATGCTGTGCAATATCGGGCTTGCATATGCTCTTTCGGAACTCTTCGGAGTGGGAGGTCTTGCACTGGCGACCGCGTTCGGGTCTTTAATAAATGCGCTGCTTAATTATATTTGTATGAGAAAATTGAGAGGGAAGTTGTTTGCCAAATGGGATACCGCTGATATTGCCAAAATAATAATTTCGGCAGTATGTTGCTTTGCAGCGGTTTCGGCATTGTATGTTCCGCTTAAAAGCTGGGCGGCAGCCGGCTGGATTCAGAGCCTTGTGTCAGGAATTGTATGCGGAGCTGCCGGATTGATTGTTTATGCGGCAGTCATATTTGCAAGCGGCGAGAGCGATATAAGAAAGATTTTGAAAAAGGAATGATAAATTAATGACGAAAAATATATTTTCAGTCATATTCGGCTGGATAATAAACTGTTACGATAACAGCCGTTTTGAAAAAATCATGTCGGGATTCTTCGGATTTTTCACAAAAAATATTCCTCAAAGCAAGATTGCGGGATATTTTAAAAACGGTTTTTCAAACGGAACTGTTTGGAGAAAAAGCATTTCGGCAAAAATTGTGAGAAGTCCTTTTGCGGCATGCCGCAGACTTTATCACACAAATGAGGAAAAAATAGAAAATGTAAAAAAACGAAGCGCCGTTTACGGATTCATGAAGTATGCGGCAGATATTTCGCTGCGTGACTACGGAATGATATTTCTGCTGGCTGCGGCGGGAGCAGCGGCAGGAACGGCGGTTTTCTCAAAATGGACTGCTCTTATGAATGTTATAGCGGTGGTGTCTTTTACGGTTATAGGAATATTTTTGTGCTTGTCCGGCGAGGCATATTCGACTATTGCGTCCGACAGTATTATTGTTAGGCTTGTAAAAAAGACCGTATCTTATTATGACAATTTCGGAGGAGTTTATCATGAGCCGAAAAGATTAAAACATTTAGGGGTATCTTTGGTATTTTCCTTTGCGGCGGGTGTTTTGATATCGATTATGCCGCTTGAAGCGTGCACTGCGATTGCGGCTGCTGCGGCAGTGACTGCAATTTTCTATAATACAAAAATCGGAGTATATATATTTGTGCCATTATCTGCGATACTGCCGACAATGGTACTTGCAGGACTTGTGGGTGTGACATTTGTTTCGTTTATGCTGCATTTGCTTTTCGGAAAAAAGGCGGAGTATGTTTCAACTCCGTTTCAGCCGTGGATAGCATTGTTTTTGGGATTGGCGGCATATGCGGCTCTGACGAGCAAAGCGCCTGTGAGCAGTCTTAAAATATTTATGATTTATACTGTATTTACCCTCGGGTATGTATTAATAGTGAATTTAATAAGAACACGTTCGGACTGGACCGCACTTGTGATTTTGTTTGTTCTCGCTGCGGCACTGGTTGCTCTCTACGGAGTGTACCAGAACTTTTTCATGACCACAACGGTTCAAAGCTGGGTAGATGAGAAAATGTTCTCGGATATAAAAACAAGAGTTTATTCGACTCTCGATAATCCGAATGTGCTCGGAGAATATCTGATAATGCTTATGCCTGTTGCATTTGCGCTTTTTATAAAAATGAAAGGAAGCTTTCAGAAAACACTTTATGCACTTTGCAACATAGTAATGTTTGCCTGCCTTATGTATACCTGGTCAAGAGGAGCATGGGTCGGAGTAATGATAGGAATAGTATTCTTCATATTGCTTAAAGACAGGCGCTGGCTGGTTGCATGCATTGCAGGACTTCTCCTGATGCCGTCGGTATTGCCGGAGAGCATTTTGTCAAGAATAACAAGCATAGGAAATGTAAAGGATTCTTCAACATCATACCGTGTGGCAGTGTGGATAGGTTCGGCGAGAATGATGAAGGATTATTGGTTTTCCGGTATAGGTCTCGGGCCGGACGCGTTTTTAAAGGTTTATCCGCAGTATGCACTCGGCGGAGCGGATTTTGCATTGCATTCGCATAATTTCTATCTGCAATGGATAATCGACATGGGCATAGCAGGCATTTTTGTTTATTTCGGAATTGTATTTACCGGACTTAAGCAGATTGTGAATGTGGATGAAAAAAATACTCTGATTAAAAATGTTATGCTTGCCATGTCGGGCGCAATTTTCGGATATTTGTTCCATGGTATTGCGGAAAATCTGTGGTATAATTACCGGATGATTCTGATATTCTGGATATATTTCGGAATTTTGCAAAGCGGAGCGGCTGTCGCCGGCGGAGTCAATAAAGAAGATGTAATAAACTAGGCAAGGAGCAGGAATATGATAAAAGTAATTCAGGTTTTAACCGACACAAATATCGGCGGAGCCGGAATGTGGCTTTTAAATTTTTTAAAGGTCTATGACCGGGAACATATTGATATGTCGGTTGTCCTTCCGCATAATGCCATGCTTAAGCCGGAAGCGGAGAAGCTTGGGGTAAGAGTAATTGAGGCGGACGGAATTGCGGACAGTTCGTTTTCCTTAAAAGGAATTTCGGTTCTTGATAAAATTTTTAAAGAGGAATCACCGGATATTGTCCATACTCATGCAAGTCTTTCGGCAAGGATTGCGGCAAAGAAAAACGGGATAAAAGTTGTGCACACAAGGCATTGTCTCGAAAAAGAAAAAAAGCACATAAAAAAATTCATATACGGATTTATCAATAATTTGTTAAGCGATAGGGTAATAGCGGTTTCCGAGGCGGTAAAGGATAATCTTTTAAGCGACGGAATAAGTTCCGATAAGCTCAGGACAGTGTATAACGGAATTACGCCGGTTCGGAAGATGAGTGATGAGGAAAAACAGAGGGCAAGAGAAAAATTCGGCATACTTCCGGAAAATGTTGTTGTCGGAATCGTTGCAAGACTTGAACCGGTAAAAAATCATGCAATGTTTCTGGAGGCTGCAAAGGTAGTAGCGACAATATGCCCGGAGGCTGTATTTATGATTGTCGGCGACGGCAGCATGAGAGAAAGCCTGGAGGCAAAGGCAAAAGAGGACGGCATTTATGAAAAGGTTATACTCACCGGATATATAAACGATATCACCGAGGTGATGAATGTAATAGACATTCATGTGCTGACTTCCGAAAAGGAGGCTCTGAGCATTTCACTGATAGAAGCGATGAGTATAGGCAAGCCTGTTGTCGCGGCAGATTCCGGCGGACCGGGTGAGTTTGTAAAAACCGGGGTGAACGGAATTCTGGTCGGAGTAAATGATACAGTGAATCTGACTATGGGTATAGTTCGGCTGATTCAGCGTCCCGACATAAGGCAAAAACTTGGTGCGGAGGGACAGAGAATGGTCAGCGAAAAATTTATGTCGCGCGAAATGGCGGATAAAATAGAAAAAATATATACAGAGCTTGTGCTGAAGGCACAAAAAGGAGAAGCAAATGAAGAAGTATAATATTATAGATGTGTTAATAGTTATTGTGATTGCCGCAATAATAGGCGGCGGTATATTTGCAGTAAGAATGCTGACAAAAGAGGATAATACCGAGACCAAAACAATTCAGCTGGAAATAACGGAGCAGAAAGAGAGTTTCTGCAAAATCATTAAAGAGGGCGATGAAGTTTATGACGGAACGGAAAATAAAAAGCTCGGCAAGGTTGTAAACTTTGAGATTAAAACTGCTCAAAAGTACGGAAAATCCGCAATTGACGGAACGATAAAAAAATCGGAAATACCGGACAGATTTGATATTTTGCTTGATATTGAAGCACCGAAGGATACTGATGTGCAGGTGGGCAAGCAAATGTGGATTGAAACTTCAACATATAAAGCAAGCGGATATATTTTGGGTGTTACCGAATAAAAAGAAAGGCGGAAAACAGATGAAAATAGCAGATGAAAAAGGCAGATTGTTCGGCAAAATTAATCTTGTCGATTTGGGTATAATCCTGCTTCTTATTTTGGCAGTGTGCGCTGTGGGCGCAAAAATTGCAAAAGAGAAATTTGTTGACAGGGAAACTGTCAGAATAAGCTACACTCTTTGTGTAAGAGGAGTAAGACAACAGTCGGTTGATGCAATAGGTATGGTAAAGGAAAATATTACCGACGCAGAAAAAGACGAGCCGCTCGGCGATATAGTAAACATAGAAAAAAAACCTGCCGCAGAACTGGTCGAAATGGTTGACGGCGGATTCAAAAGAGCGCAGTATTCGGATAAATACGATTTGTATATCACCTTGGAGACAGACGGTGTAAAGTCGGCAGACGGATATTTTACAAGCTCGGGCAAAAAACTTTTGTACGGCGGCACAATAGGCTTAAATAACGGATATTCACAGATGTTTGGAGTAGTAGAGGAAGTAAGTGTAAAACAGTGAAAGAGAATAACAGCTTTAGACGGGGAATAACGCACGGACTGCCGATTTGTTTCGGGTATTTGTCGGTAGCCTTTGCATTTGGTATATTTGCAGTTAAAAACGGATTGTCTTTGGCGGAAGCTTTGGCGATTTCTATGACAAATGTCACATCGGCAGGTCAGCTTGCGGCAGTGCCGATTATTGCTTCGGGAGGAACTTTAATTGAGCTTGCGACAACTCAGCTGGTCATAAACCTGCGCTATGCGCTTATGTCGGTATCACTTTCGCAAAAGCTCGGCAGAAGTGTAACCATGCTTGACCGATTTATAATTGCTTTTGTAAATACAGACGAGGTTTTTGCGGTTGCAGCGTCAAATAAGTGCAGCGTCGGAAGAAGATATCTGTACGGGTTAATATTAACTCCGTATATAGGCTGGAGTGTTGGTACGCTTTTGGGCTCTGCTGCCGGCGACATTCTGCCTCAGTCTGTAACCTCCGCTTTGGGGCTTGCGATTTACGGAATGTTCATTGCAATTGTAGTACCGAGTATGAAGAGGGAAAAACCGACGGCATTGTGCGTCATTACCGCTATAGTGCTCGGATGTATGTTTAAATACGTACCGTTTTTAAAGAGTGTCCCTCAAGGATTTGTGATTATTATATGTGCGGTTACTGCAAGCGCCTTGTTTGCCGCAATTGCTCCGCATGAGGAGGGCAGATGAAAATGAATAAAAGCTTTATAGTATATCTTATTGTAATGGCAGGTGTTACTTACCTTATAAGAATGATTCCGCTTGTGCTTATTAAAAAGAAAATAACAAATAAATTTTTGCTGTCATTTTTGTACTACATACCCTATGCGGTTCTTAGCGTTATGACAATACCGGCGATTTTTTATTCAACTTCGTCAAAGATTTCGGCACTTGCGGGTTTTTTGACGGCGGTTGTGCTTGCATATTTTGAAAAAAGTCTCTTAAAGGTTGCCGCATATTCGTGTGCGGTAGTATTTATAGCGGAGCTTATTATTAAATATATATAGGAAAAGGAGTTAATTGTATGAGTCAAATCAACAAAGAGGTTTTGGCAAAAAATCTGGAAAGCCGCATTTCAAAAGATGTTGAAAGCGGACGTGTCGGCGGTGCATCGGTTATTGTGAAGCAGGATGGAGAGCTTGTATATAAAAATTGTTTTGGTTTTAAAAGAATTGAAAAGAAAGAAGCACTTACTGAGGATTCTGTATTCAGACTTGCGTCTATGACAAAACCAATTACTGCCGTTGCGGTGCTTATTCAGGCGGAACGCGGAAAGCTTTCGGCAGATATGCCGGTTTCAAAGATTATTCCCGGTTTTGCGCATATGAATGTTGCGGAACAGGACGGCGGATATAAAATAAAGGAAGAGGCAAAAAAGCAGATTACCGTTGAGGATCTTCTTTCACATAAGAGCGGTCTCGGCTGTATGGAAGCCGGTGAGTATCAGCTTGGAAAAATGACTCTGTCGGATAAAAAGAGTCTTAAAACAGTTGTAAATTTTTACGAAAATATGGCATTGGATTTTCAGCCGGGAGAAATGGAGAGGTACAGTCCGGTTGCGGCATTCGATGTGCTTGCAAGACTGGTTGAGCTTACGTCGGATATGGAATTTGCCGAATTTACAAAAAAATATATTTTTGACCCTATGGAAATGCCGGATACGACATTTACTCCGAATGATAATCAGTGGAAACGGGTTGTTGATATGCATAATTTTAAGGATGGGAAATCAATAAATACGCATATGCAGAAGGGAATAATTTTTACCGATTTTCCTCCGTCATATACCTGCGGCGGTGCAGGGTGTGTTTCCACTCTTAACGATTATTCAAAATTTGCCGAAATGCTCTTAAACGAAGGTACATATGCAGGAAAAAGAATTGTTTCGGAGGAGGCGGTAAAGCAAATGCAAATCCCGAGACTTCCTGTTGCGGCAGACACAAGATGGGAAACCTGGGGACTTGGCGTCAGAGTAAACAAAAACGGTTTCTATAAGGAAATTCCGGAGGGAGCCTATGGCTGGAGCGGAGCTTACGGAACTCATTTTTGGGTAGATCCGCTTAACAAAATTACTGCCGTATATATGAAAAACTCATTGTATGACGGCGGTTCCGGTGCACAAACCGCAAGACATTTTGAGTATGATGTAGACAATGCATTAAAATAAGTTTTTTGGAAGTGAAAAAAATGGAGTCTGATAAAAAAAGGGTTCCCGACGTGGTTATTAAGCGGCTGCCGAGGTATTACAGATATTTAAGTGAGCTTAAGAGTCAGGGAACAGGGAGGATTTCTTCCGCTGCATTGAGTGATAAAATGAATGTAACCGCATCGCAGATACGCCAGGATTTTAATTATTTCGGAGGTTTCGGACAACAGGGATACGGCTACAGCGTAGATAATTTATATTCGGAAATAGGAAAAATACTCGGTTTGCACGACGGTTACGGAACAATAATTGTCGGAGCGGGGCATCTCGGTCATGCTCTTGCAAATCACAGTGCGTTTGAAAAACGCGGTTTTAAGCTTATGGCTATATTTGACCGTGATAAAGCCATTATCGGAAAAGAAATTAACGGAGTTACGGTTTTTCCCGAATCCGAAATGGAAAGTTTCATCAAAAATAATAATGTTGATATTGCTATTTTGGCAGTGCCGAAATATGCGGCGCAGGAAATTGCCGATAAACTTGCTGAAAGCGGAATAAAGGGACTTTGGAATTTTTCGTATGCGGAAATTAAAGTAAAAAATGATGTGGTGGTTGAAAATGTACATCTGACCGACAGTCTTATGACTCTGTCGTATAAGCTTAAGACAAAAGAAAGGGATTGATTGAAATGAAGTTTGAAACAAATTGCGTGCAGGCAGGCTACAAACCGAAAAACGGTGAGCCGAGAGTACTGCCGATTTATCAGAGTACAACATTCAAATATGACAACTGTGACAGTATGGGAAAGCTTTTTGACCTGGAAGCGGACGGATATTTCTATACACGTCTTGCAAATCCGACTGCCGGGGCTGCTGAGGAAAAGCTTGCCGCACTCGAAGGCGGCGTCGGTGCGATGATGACTTCTTCGGGACAGGCGGCATCGCTTATAACGGTCATGACAATATGCAATGCCGGTGACCATGTTGTATGCTCGGCGAAAGTATACGGAGGTACTTTCAACCTTTTGGAGGTAACGCTTCGCCGTTTTGGAATTGATGTCACATTTATTGACCCGGACGCGGATTATGATACAATTTCAGCTGCATTTACCGATAGAACTAAATTGCTTATGGGCGAAACTATAGCAAATCCGTCTTTAAATGTTCTGGATATAGAAAAATTCGCAAAAGTTGCGCATGACCATAATGTTCCTCTTGCAGTGGACAATACCTTTGCAACACCTTATCTGTGCCGCCCGTTTGAATTCGGAGCGGATATAGTTATTCATTCCACATCAAAATATCTGGACGGTCATGCGGTGGCTCTCGGCGGAATGATAGTGGACAGCGGCAATTTTGATTGGGCAGCGAGCGGCAAATTCCCCGAATTCACAACTCCGGACGAATCGTATCATGGTGTTGTTTATACCGAAAAATTCGGAAAATCGGCATTTATAGTGAAAGCAAGGGTTCAGCTTATGCGTGATTTGGGTTCAACGCCGTCTCCGCAAAATGCATTTTTATTAAATCTCGGCATGGAAACACTTCATTTGAGAATGCCGGCGCATAGTGCAAATGCCCTTAAAATTGCTGAATATCTTGAAAATAATGACAAGGTTGCATGGGTGAATTATCCCGGGCTCAAGACAAGTAAATATTATGACCTTGCAGAAAAATATCTCCCTAACGGAGCAAGCGGAGTCATAAGCTTCGGTGTAAAAGGCGGCAGAGACGCGGCAATAAAAACAATGGATAATATGAAGCTTGCGGCAATTGTCACTCATGTTGCCGATGCACGTACCTGCGCCCTTCATCCGGCAAGCACAACGCATCGACAAATGACTGATAAGCAGCTTGCCGAGAGCGGAATAGGTGCAGATCTTATCAGACTGAGCGTCGGTATAGAGAATGCAGATGATATTATCAATGACTTGGAACAGGCATTGAATGCATGAAAGTAAGAAATTCTCAGGCATTTTTAATTTATATAGTGGATGTTATATGTTATAAAATAATCGGGCTTTAAGATTTTTAAAAAAATCTTAAAATTTTAATTTTTAATCAAAGCAAAAAATCGAGGTTTTTTTAACCTCGACTTTTTGCGGGACTTTTTTTCAGTCCATTTATAATTTTTTTTACTTGACAGTCAGAACAACCTTTCCGACATTTTCACCTTTTTTTAAAATATCATGAGCTGTTTCGGCTTCGGTTATCGGCAGTGTTTTATATATTGTCGGTTTTACTTTCCCGGCGGCAACCTTGTCCCAGACATTTTCAACAAGCTGCTTTAGTATTTCTGCTTTAAACTCAGGCTTTCTGGAGCGCAGCGTACTGCCTATTATGCGCACATTGCGGACATATATGTTTTTCAGGTCTATTTCGGTTTTTACTCCTGCAAGTGCGGCAATCATTATCCATCTTGCCCCATGGTTTAAAAAGTGCAGGCATTTTCCCATTATCTCACCGCCGAGACAGTCTATTGCAATATCAACACCGTGCCCGTTTTCAAGCTCATTTTTAAGGACATCGCTTATGTCTTCTTTGGAAGTATTTACGATTACGTCTGCATTAAGATGTTTTATTGATGCGGCTTTTTCATCGGAGAGAACTGTGGTTATTACCCGTAAGCCGAAGGCTTTTGCCATCGGAATTATAACGCTTGCAAGTCCGCTTGCACCTGCGTTCATCAAAAGGGTATCACCGCATTTTGCTTTTCCTTCTATGAATAAATTAAGATATGCGGTTGCAAACGCTTCCGGAATTGCTGCGGCTTCCGTCATGGTGCAGTTTTCGGGAATAGGCATAAGCATGTCGTATTTGACCGAAACATATTCGGCATATCCGCCGCCGCCAAGCAATGCACAAACCTTATCACCTATTTTAAAGTTTGTTTTTTTTGCGGCAACTGTTCCCATTTTTACTATAATTCCGGAAATTTCAAGCCCCATCCACTCGGGTGCACCCGGCGGAGGAGGATAATCTCCGTCTCTTTGCATAAGGTCGGCACGATTGAGTGCCGCTGCATGAATTTCTACCAATACTTCCTCCTCCGAGATAATCGGATCGGGAACCTCCGTCCAGGAGAGAGATTTATCATCATTAATTAAAATTGCTTTCATAATTTAGTCCTTTCAAAGTGTTTTTATTATTTCAGTCATATTTTTATCCAAATCGTTTTCAAACCAGGAGTAATTATCGGGAAGTGCGCTAAGCTCTTTTGCAAGACCTTCCTTCAGGGGCATCAATTCGGACTGCTTCATACCGGTTACTGTCAGAATTTTTGTGTTATCGATAATTCTGTCGTAGTATCTGTCATATTTAAGCTGATATACCATAGGAGGATA
>CAKSFY010000015.1 GCA_934454035.1 uncultured Clostridia bacterium
ACTGCTCACTGGAACTGGAACGGCAGCGGTACGCCGCACAACAAACGCTCAAGCGTTATTGAAGAAAACGATACCGATTTGTACGGAAACAGACTTCTTTCAAACGGAAGTTTTGTTATGAGTACAAATTCTCTTGACACATCGGCAAATACAATTATAATTAATATTAAGGATGCACCTATGTCAAAGGTGTACGGAAAGCATATCGATGAAAAATTTGATTCGATTGTTGCCAAAAAGAATGTTATTGTAACGGGACTCAGAAAAGATGTCGGACAGATTCCGTCAATCGATAAGTACTACACTTCCGAGACAATCACCAACGGAGCAGGCGAAACGGTTCAGGTTCTTAATCCTCCTCAGGGAGCAATAACACTTGCCGAAACAGACGGAAAAGTGTGGGCATTCAAGTACGGAAATCTGATGGTTCTTGCAAACGACAACTGGAAAGCTCACAACGAATATCTGACAGGCAACGGCTTTGCAGAAACAAAGGCAGGACTTAACAGAGCATATTATACTCAGAACGGTACTGTTTATGCAACACCGGGAACAGGTGAAAACGAAATAACATTTAAGTTTAACAACTATTCAAACGAAGCTGTTTCGGGAACAGTCATTATCGCAATTAACAATAATGAAGAAATTATTGAGGTGCCCGTATCTGTTGCGGCAGGAGCGGAAAATACCGAAATCAGCAAAACAATCAGCGTAGCAAGTGAAAATGTTACAAGCGTAAATTATTATTTCTGGGATAGCTTAAACGGCATGACGCCGATTATTCCCAAACAGTAAACACAATCGCATCGCCGAAAGGGGCGGCAGCTGCCGCCCCCGGGGCGATACAAAGAAAGGAAAGGTAAAACATGAAAATAAGAATATGTCTGACGGCTGTTATTTGCTCCCTGCTTTGTTCAATGAGCGCTCAGGCTGCGATATTGACAAATCTTGATGTAACGCAAAATTTGTCGGGTGACGGAACAAAGACTCAAATCACAATTACGGGAAAAAGTCCGGATAGCTATGTTCCGCTTGCCGTGGTTAATCCGGGTGCGGATGAGACTTCGGCAGATCCTAACGGAGGCAATCTGATGAGTATTTATCAGATTTTAAAGAATATCAAGACGGACACTGACGGGACTTTCCTTTATCAATATACAGTTACAAACGGAAACGGGGAGTATACTCTAAAACTGGGTGATGATTCTCCGGTTGTATTTAATATTATGTCCGAGGAGGACTTAAAAAGCTTTTTTGATAAAATATGTGCCGAGACAGACAATGATAACATGGCAAAATTGTTTTCCGAAAATGCAAAGGAACTGAATCTTTCGGAATTTGAAAATAATACTATGAACAAAAGCGCACTCGGGGCTGCAATTATTGCCGATAAGGATTTTGCGGACGTTAAGGCGGCAGTGGATTCATATAAGAAAAATGCGGCGGCGCTTATATTAAGCAATTCCGCAAACAAGGATAATTTCCCGGCTCTTTCCGCACAGTTTGAAAAGATTCTGGAAATTGATAAATTTGAAGATTTCGATTTGTATAAGACATTTACCGACGGGAAAAAGACCGATTTATTTATGCATATTTCGGCGGCAGGCGTCACAGACTGCAAATCGTTTAAAGATAAAGCGCCGGAACAGATTGTTTTGACGCAGCTCGGATATACCGAGACATACGGAGAGGCGGAGGAACTTTTAAAGAAATATCCGAATATAATCAATATTGACTGGACGGATAAGCTGAAAGGCATTAAAGACCCGACCGCCGTATTTAAAGGATTGAAGGGCAAATATTACGAGAACACCGAAAAGCTGGCAGAAGCGGTTGAATTGCTTGCAAAGGAACAGAAAAACGCAGAAAATAAGTCGAATAACAATACTACAGTTTCCGGCGGAGGCACCGGAGGCGGAGGAGGCAGCAGAACTCCTGCAACAACAGTTATCACTCCGTCAAAGGACGACGAGCCGCAAAAACCGCAGGAGGTATCCTTTGACGATATGAAGGATGCCCAGTGGGCAGAGGATGCAGTTCGCTATCTTACAGAGAAAAAGGCCGTAAGCGGTATGGGTGACAATAAATTTGAACCCAATTCATCGGTTACGAGAGAGCAGTTTGTAAAGACGGCGATTTCAGCTTTCGGTATAACGGACGGAGAAGACCCGGGCTTTGCCGACGCGGATAAGTCGGCATGGTACTATGACAGCATTTGCATAGCTTACAAAAACGGAATTGCTATGGGTATTGACGAAAACAATTTCGGTATCGGAAAAACTCTTACAAGAGAAGAAATGGCCGTTTTTGCCTACAGAGCAGCGAAAAAGGCAGGAATTTCTTTTGAAAAAGAGGCTGCATACGATTTTGCCGATAATGACAAAATATCGGATTATGCAAAAGAGGCAGTCGGTATAATGAGTGCAAACGGATATATAAAAGGTTTTCCGGACGGTACATTTATGCCGGACGGAAGCTGCACAAGAGCACAGATGGCAGTTGTAATAGCGGCAATACTGAAGAGTGCCGGCTTATAAAAAATACAGGTAACTGTAAGAATATAAATCGCAAATTGATTTTAAGGCAGTTAAAATAAGGATGGAGTCCGATGAATATCGGTATTATTCATCGGACGGGGGAATTATTTTGGGCTGATTTTCGGATTATTACAGTTATCTGCACAAAAAACGGAGGTAGACTATGAAAAAAATATTATCTTTTATTATGTGCGTGTGCCTTTTGCTGCAATGCATGCCTGCATTTGCAAAAACAGAGGCGGCAAGCGGAGCGGAGCCTGCACTTCTTGAAAAGCTTGAGGTTCTGCCTAAGGGCAAAAAAGCGTCCGATAATATTACCAGACTGGAATTTGCCGAAGCGGCGGTAAAGCTTTCGGGAATGTCGGGCATAGGCGCGGAGCAGACTTATTATGTGGACGTTCCTTATACCGATGAAAGAGCGGCTGCAATCAATGCGGCAGCGGCAAGCGGAATTATGAGCGGAACGGGCGGCGGAAGATTTGAGCCGGAAAAAAATATAACGGTAACGGAAGCGGTATCGGCGGTTGTAAATCTTTTGGGTTATTCCGAATATGCAAAGACATTGGGTACATATCCGACAGGCTGGCAGCTTGCCGCATCGGAAATCGGGCTCACAAAGGGTGTTTCCGGTGCAGCGGATTCGGAGCTTTCTTTTGAAATCATGACCGCACTTTTCACCAATGCATTAAATGCAGAGCTTATGCTTCAGACAAGTCTCGGCGAAGAACCCGAATATGAAGTTGTCAGCGGCAATACTCTGCTTTTAAAGGGTCTTAAAATAAAGACTGTAAAGGGCATTGTGCAGGGCAGCTATAAATCTGCGCTGACAGATTACTCATATGCAGGCTTCGGCGAGATTAATATCGACGGCAGGGAATATAATATCGGCAGCTATAACACGGACGATTTAATCGGCTGCTATGTTACGGCATATTTTACGGACGATGACGATGAAGAGCTTGTTTTGATTGAAAAAAATGAGAAAAAAACAAAGGAGCTTGTTATCGGCAGCGACGATTTTGTCAGCTATAACGGAACGGAAATAGAGTACAGTTCGGAGGATAAGGACAAAAAAGCAAAAATCGACAAGAATGCGGATGTACTTTTTGAAATGGCTCCGCTGAAGGCTTATTCAGAAGAAACTTTTAAATTATCAGACGGAAACATTCGCCTTATTGACAATGACGGCGATGGGGTATATAATGTAATTTGTCTGAATCCGGTTTATACAATTGCGGTCAAGGCAGTCAATACCGAGAATAAATCCCTGACAGGCTGGTTTTCGGATAACGGTCTTGATTTGGAGGATATAAATGACGAGGATATAACGGTAACCGAAGCGGACGGCAGTGCAATGAAGTTCAGCGATATAGCGGTCGGTAATGTAGTAACCTGGTCAAAGGATGCAAGCGGAAAATATTATAAGCTGATTGTTAACAGAGACGCGGCTGTTGAGGGAGCGGTTACGCAGATTTCGGCAGACAGTGTGCCGCACGTATCGGTTAACGATGTCGAATATACGGTTGCTCCGTCTTTCAGAGACAGCTACCGTGCGGATATGAAGGTAAGCGATAACGGTATTTTGTATATTGATTATCTGGGCAGAGCGGTAGGCTTCCGCACAGATAAGGGCAGCACTAAAAGCTGGAGCTACGGATATTTGTTAAGAACGTATACGGAAACGGACGAAGAGGAAGAATATTATTTAAAGACTCTGACCGAAAGCAATGTTGTAGAAAATTTAAAAATGGCAAAAAGGTTCAGTATTGATTTTCAGAATGTTCAAAAGAGCGATATGGAAAACGCTGTAGCGGCTCTTTCGGAGGGCGTAATCAGATACAAAACCAATTCGGACGGAGAAATAACCAAGCTTGATACCGTTGAGCCGGATACCAATCCGGATTCGCTTACCAAAAAATACGAATCCGACAGTATAGGCTATAAGGGTCTGGGAGTAAATTCGTTCAGCCATATGGCAGCAATGGACGAAAATACGGTTGTATTCGTTACGCCTAAGGGCGGCGGAGCAGTTTCCGATTATTCCAAAAGGGACAGCAGCTATTTTTCAAACGATTCAAGCTATGACATAGTTGCCTACGGAAAAAAGGACGCCATAGTATCCGATGTCATTGTGGTAAGAAAAAATAATTCGGTGGATTCTTCTTCTGCGGAGTACGGAATTGTAAAGGAAATTTCAAAGGGACTCAATGAAGATGACGAGGGTGTAAATATCCTTTCACTCAGCTCTTTGTCCGGAACATATATAACAGACGAGGTATGCTACGTATCAAATGATGTAGATGTAAGCGGAATCACTCCGGGACAGATTGTAAAATATACCAAGAATGTCAAGGATGAAGTAATTGCGCTCAATATCATGTACGATTACGAAAAGAATATCAAGAGCGGCTTCAGCGCCATAGGCTCGGATATCGGCAAATCCAGCAGACTTATGTACGGAATGGCGGCAAGATTCGAGGGCGGTCAGCTGCTTGTTACGGATGATGATGTAACAGATATAGACTCTGCTGCCGTATCAAAGGAGATTATTAATTTCTCACTGTATTTGAGTCAGGGCAGAGTATATGTCTACGATACAGAGAAAAGAAAAGACCCGCTTCAAAAGGGCGGCGAGGGCGATATTTACGATTACGCAAGCGTCGGCAGCAAATGCAGCAAGGTTGTTGTAATGACAAGTATGGTTTGGCCCAGAGCAATTATAATTTATAAGTAAAAATATGATCGGGACGGCATTATCTCCCTTTTGCCGTCCCGGCATACGAATCGGAGTGCACAGATGAAAAAAATATATTCGTATTGGCTAAAAATGTTTTATGTGTATGCTATATACTTTATTGCGGCGGTTGCCGTTATTTTTGCTGTCTGCGCATATTCGTACAGAAGCTATACCATCAATGTAGCACTGGAATATTCCGAAAATCTTTTAAAGACAGGCGAGGTGAATTTTGATACCGAGCTTAAGCAGTACGCAGATGTTCTGCACAATGTCGGGACTGAAAAGATAGCTGAGGTTACCGGCAAAAAGAGTGAATATGATTCGGGAGGCCTTTACGAGTATGACCTTTCGCAGGCATTGCAGGCATACGCCAACAGAATTAAGGGAGTAAGCGGAGTTGTATTTTTTGACAACGATATGCAGATGGTAAGCATAGGTACGGGTTCTCCGAAAAAATATTACGATAAGCAAAGAGAAAATCTGTCCGTTTTGGAAAAACTGGACGGGAGTGAAATATGGCGGTGTGACGGCGAAAATATAATACTTTGCAAAAAACTGTATATTTATTTGTCGGAGCTTACGCCGATAGGATATATTTATGTTATTATAAACCCCGACGATGTAATAAAATCCTGCTCGGAACTGAAGAAAACCGATGATGAGTTTATTATACTCAATGATATAGGCGAAATAATTTTGAGCAGTGATAAAAAGATGATAGGCAAATCGGAAGCCGATATTTTTAAAAAGAATAAAAGTAAATTCCGATATAACAATATTAAATATTATATTTTTAAAACAAAATCCCAAAATTGCAATCTGCAATACGGATATATGATGAATACAGACAGTATAAACAAATCGGAAAATATTGTTATATTAAGGTTTTTGGCATTGGTTTTGATATTTGGAATAATAATACTTGTAAATGTTAAAAAAACCTACAAAAAACAGGGTGTGCCGATAAATGAGATTACAATGTGTATGAAGGAAGCAAGCGAGGGGAATCTCAAAAGCCGTACAACCTACAATAAAAATGATGAAATCGGATATTTAAGTGTCGAATTTAATAAGATGATGGATAAGCTGGACGAGCAGATTAACAAGATAATGGAGATGGAAATTCAGCTGAAAAAATCACAGCTCAAGGCTTATGAAAGTCAGATAAATCCGCACTTTTTATATAATACGCTTGACCTTATCCGCATGATGTCCATGACGGAGGAGGGAGATAAAGTTGAAGAGATAATAGTGGCGCTCGCAAGTATGCTGAGGTATAATCTGTCCTCCGAAACCGAGGTCAGAATATGCGACGAAATTAAAAGCATAGAAGATTATTTCAAAATTTTGAGCATGCGGTTCGGTGATAAATTTGATTACAATATAGATGTTGACGACCGCATTGCAAAGTGTAAAATTTTAAAATTTATTATTCAGCCGCTTGTGGAAAATTCGGTGAGGCATGGGATAGGAAAAACGGAAAAACCGGGATTGATTGAGGTTGCCTGCAAACTTATCGGGAACGAAATAGCAATTATAGTAAGCGATAACGGAGTAGGCATGAGCGAAGAAAAAATTGATAAAATCAAAAACAGTTTTAATTTGCCGGCGGAGGAGCATATAGGCATAAATAATATTTATAAGCGGCTTACGCTTTTTTACGGCGAAAAAAGTATTATGGAAATCTACAGTGAGGAAGATAAAGGAACAAGAATTTTACTGAAAATACCTTATACCGGAACGGATGGAGATTAAGCTATGTATAAAATGATTATCGTTGATGACGAGCAATACTCAAGAGAAGGCATGAAGAAAATTCTGCGCTGGGAAAAATTCGATATTGAGATTGCCGCAGTTTCCGACAGTGCAAAATCGGGAATAGAAGCAGCCAGGAAATATAAACCCGATATAGTCATTACGGATATTAAAATGAATTCCATGGACGGACTGGAAATGATTGAGGAAATTAAAAAGTTTTTAAAGTGCGAATTCATAGTAATAAGCGGTTATTCCGTCTTTGAGTATGCGCAAAGGGCAATAAATGCGGATGTTACCAACTATCTTTTAAAGCCTGTTTCCAGAGTGGATTTGGAAGCGGCAATATTAAAATGTATAGCGAAAATAAGAGCAAACACCGCACAGAGTCTTGCGGAGCAGCTGGGCAGCTGCGAATATATCATAGATATGCTGATGAATGAAAATATGAATGCCGGTGAACTGATTTCGTTTGACGAGTATTTTCTTTATATAGTGCGCAGCAAAAATGCGCTTGTTACAAAGTTTCATGATAAAATAGAAATTTTCCGAAAACTTGAAAATGCTTATATTTGTTTTACCAATCAGTATGAACTTGCGGTTGTATCACAGAAAGAAAAAAACTTTGATTTTTTGGGGGATTGTTTTATAGGACTGTGCAGAGGAAAAGCGTCCGAAAGCTTTAAAAATGTTTATAAAAATGCTGTGTGTGCACTGAATCAGGCAGTAAGGGAGTCAAAGCATATCTGCGAATTTTCGGATAACACGGTCGTGTATATGAACGAATTCTACAACGACGCTTATAACGATATCGTGTTGCTTTTGGAGAGCGGAGATATTGAACTTGCGAAGAATGAAATTTTAAGGACATTTCAGCGCGCAAGAAAAGAAAATGTGTATTATTCGGACATAATTTCATGGAGTGAGAAGCTTTTTTATACCATTCTGGACTTAATAAAAAAGGAAGCGGGAGCTCAGTGTACGGAGCAGGCGGAAAAGCATTTCAAAGTTGTTTTGGGCGACAAATCCGTGTTTGATTTTTCTGTTTGTGACTGCATATTGGATTTGTGCGATATATATGATACCGACGGAGAAAATATATCCGCTCACGGTAAGGACAAGAAAATAGAGGAAGTAGTAAAATATGTGGACGAACATTACTGCGAGGATATTTCGCTTAAATGGCTGGCAAATAATTTTTGGATTGAGCATAAATATTTAAGTAAACTGTTTAAAAAGTATGTCAATGAGGGATATGTTGAATATATCACAAAGAAAAGAATCAATGCGGCAAAAAAGATGCTTTCAGAAAGCGAACTTACCATTGCCGAAATCGCCGAAAAGGTTTCGTATGACGATACAAATTACTTTACAGTGGTATTTAAAAGAAATGTCGGCATTACTCCGAGGGAATATCGCATAAAGCATTTTAAGGCAGAGGGGGATAATACACTCTGATATACGAAAAAGACCGTTGTTTTTCGGAAAAATATATGATATAATTTCAAAAAAAGCTACTGATGGGAGGATATATAGATATGGCTTTTGAAAATGTACAATTTATAAAACCGCAAGAAAAATTTGACAGGGCAAGACTTGACTATGCGCCGATGTTCAGAAAAAAATTTACGGTCGGTGAACCGGTGGATTCGGCAATTTTAACCGTTTGCGGACTCGGATACGCATATTATTATATTAACGGCGAGGAAACGTCGCCGGATTTGTTTACCGCACCGGTAAGCAATTATAACAAAACGCTTTGGTATAACCGTTACGACATAACCGACAGAGTAAACGAGGGCGAAAATATCCTCGCGGTAATCTGCGGCAACGGCTGGTACAATGAGGGTGTAAAATCAGCCTGGGATTACGATACCGCCGATTGGAGAGATATTCCCAAGTTTATACTGTCGCTTGAAATTAACGGGAAGGTGGTTGTTAAGAGTGATGAAAGCTGGAAATATACTTTAAAATCTCCGTCTCTTTTCAATCAGCTCAGAGAGGGTGAAAGCTTTGACGCAAGACTGTACGACAAAAACTGGAAAAGCTTTGATTTTGACGACAGCAGCTGGGATTTTGCCAAAGAGGACGATACTCCGCCGAAGGGCACGTTCAGAGAATGCCTTTGCGAGCCGATAAGAATCTGCGGCGAATATGAGCCGCAATCAATAACGAAGGTTGGCGAAAATAAATATCTTTTCGATTTCGGACAGAATATGTCCGGTATTGTAAGACTAGCGGTTAAACAAGCCTCGGGCGATAAAATTACTCTGCAATACGGAGAATGTATAAACGATAAAAACGAAATAGATTATAAGGGTATGGAAAATCCTCGGTTTTATCCGGATAAAAGATTTCAGATAGACGAGTTTATCTGCTCGGGCAATGAGGATATATGGACGCCGCTGTTTTCGTATCACGGCTTCAGATACATTTCGGTTACCGGGCTTACAAATCCCGATAAGCATACGCTGACGGCGCTTTTTGTGCATGAGGACATAGAAAGACGAAGCGGTTTTGAATGCTCGGATGAAAACTTGAATAAGCTTTACAAAATGGGTATCATGGCGACATATTCAAATCTTTTCTATATGCCGACAGATTGCCCCACCAGGGAAAAACTCGGCTGGATGAATGACGCTCAGGGCACGGCGGAGCAAATGCTCACCAACTTTGAGGTTGAGAGAATGTACAAAAAATGGTGGCAGGATATTCTGGACGCTATGAGAGAGGACGGCATGCTGCCGGGAATCGTTCCGACTCCGGGCTGGGGCTACGAGTGGGGCAACGGACCGGTTTCGGAGGGAACTTTGTTTGAAATTCCCTACCGCGTATATTTACATACAGGCGATGACAGCCTTTTGAAAAAAGGACTGCCTTACTTTGAAAAATATAACAGGTATTTGCAAGGGTGCAAAAATGAGGACGGAGATATTCTCTACGGACTGGACGATTGGGCAGCGCCGAATGATAAGGATAAGGTCGGAGCGGCTTTCATTAATAAAATATTTACTGTAAAGTTTTTGAAAATTACACTTTTTGCGCAAAAGCTTTGCGGAAAAGAGGACAGTGAAACTCTAGCGCTTTTGGAGAAAGAGATAAAGGAAACAAAGGAAAAATATATAAAAAAGGACGGCACGTGTACAATAGAAAAGCAGACTGCCGTTGCAATGCTTATATATAATGATATCTATGATGATATTAAGCCGCTTGCGCAGCAGCTTAAACGACTGGTCGAGGAAAAGGATTTTCACCATGACTGCGGAATGGTGGGTATAAGACGGTTATATATTGCCCTTAATAAATGCGGACTTCAGGATTATGCATATAAGATAATTACCGCAAAGGGATTCCCGTCATATACAAGCTGGGTTGAGTCCGGGGCGACAACTCTGTGCGAGACATGGCAGATGACCGAATCGCAGAATCATCATATGTATTCCGATTTTATGTCGTGGATGATGAAAACGATTGTCGGCATTGGGGTAAATCCGAATTATCCGGGTTTTGAAAGAGTAGAAATAAAGCCGTATTTCTTTAAAGAACTTACATATGCAAAGGGTTATTGCGACACTGTGAGAGGGCGCATAGCGGTTGAGTGGCAGCGTGACGGCGATGAGATAAAGCTTAAAATAGAGGCTCCGTTTGCTGCGGAGGTATACTATGACGGCAAGAAAATGCGCAGCGGAGTTAATTATATTAAATGTAAATAAAAAAAGAAAGGAAAATGTTAAATGAGAAACGAAGAGCAGATTTTAAAAAACTACGAAGCTGCAAAGGCAGTTTACAGGGATTTGGGAGTAGATACCGATAAGGCAATCGAGATATTTAAAACAATCCCGATTTCTCTGCATAACTGGCAGGACGATGATGTTATCGGCTTTGAAAAGCATGACGGAGTTGCCTCCGAAAATCTTGTAACGGGAAGCTATCCCGGCAGGGCAAGAAACGGCGAAGAAATGAGAATGGATATCGACAAGGCATTTGAGCTTTCTCCGTGCAAACCGAGAGTCAATATGCACTCAATGTACGGCGAACCCGGCATAACCGACAGAAAGGATGTCGGTATTGATGATTTCAGAAAATGGGTTGACTGGGCAAAGGAAAAAGGTTACGGTATGGATTTTAATGTGTCCTTTTTCACACATCCTAAAATGAATGACGGCTGCTCTTTGGCAAGTGATGACAAGGCAACCAGAGAATACTGGATTGAAGCCGGAATTAACGGAAGAAAGCTTGCCAATGAAATAGGAAAAGAGCTCGGCGAAACCTGCGTAAACAATATTTGGATTCCTGACGGAATGAAAGATGTTCCGGCAAACAGATTCAGATACAGAGATTATCTCGAAGAAGCACTCGACAGGATTCTTGAAGTTAAATATGACAAAAACAATATGCGTGATGTAATGGAGGGCAAGCTGTTCGGAATAGGCAAGGAATGCTTTACAGTCGGTTCGCATGACTTTTATCTTGCATATGCGGTCAAAAACGGCGTCGGCGTGTGTATGGATACCGGTCATTATCACCCGACAGAAACAATTATTGATAAAATTTCATCGGTGTACAAATTTGTTGATACAATTATGCTGCACATAAGCCGCGGAATCAGATGGGACAGTGACCATGTGCTTATTCAGGGCGATGACCGGACCGATGTTATGAAGCAGGTTGTAAGAGGAAAACTTTACAACAGCGGCAAGGTGTTTATGGGTCTTGACTATTTTGACGCAACAATCAACAGAGTCGCTGCATTTGCAATCGGATTAAGAGCCGCAGGCAAAGCGCTCACCGAAGCTTTGGTAGAGCCTTACGAAATGCTTAATAAAGCGGAGCTTGAGGGCAGATACACAGAGCGCCTTGCTATTTTGGATGAAACTAAAAATCTCCCGATTAACGCGGTATGGGATTATATATGCTTAACAAGCGGTACTCCCGTCGGCATGGATTGGATAGACGAAATGAAAAAATACGAAAAAGATGTAATGTTCAAGAGAGTATAACAAAAAAAGGGGATGTAAAAAAAGTCCGGAACGCAAGAAAAGAAGAGAAAAGCACATATTACAGAAAATATAATTGTTTTAGTCTGAACATTTGTATGTAGAAAAATCAAAAAAATTGATTTTTCATAAAATTATTTCTTTTCTTGCTATCAACAAACTTCGCCACTCAGTGTACGCGAGTACACTGTCGGGTATCCCAAAGCTAAAGCTTTGGCTCAGTTTGTTAATTCCGAAGCATTTTTTCCTATTCCCTAAAAAGGCGATGTACTTTTTATACACCGCCTTTTTTATACACAAAATTATTTTCTCAATAATTTTAGAAATAGCTCACTTTTATCCTTTTTCCCATTTGCTTAAGACACTTTGACAGTTCCTCAACCAAATTCATTTTTATATTAAAATTAATCGGCAAATCCGGATTCTGATGCGCAGGATTTATCGCTCTGCCGACATAAAAATTAATATCGGTTGCCTCCTCGAAAAGCAGACGGCAGATAAGCGACGCACCGTCCCTTTTATAGCCCCAATGCGAATAGCTTTCGTTACCGTTTAAATAATCCCTCGCATATTCGAGCACCTTATTTATTGTGATTACACCCTCGGTCACAAGATCAACGCCCTCTATTTCCGCTATCGGCGGAATATCCGAGCTTTCAAAGTTAAGGCTTGCTTTGACCTTTTTGCCCAAAAACTTTGCTGCAATTGACGAGGTTGTTCCTCCGCAGACTATATGCTTGCCCTCCTTTGAAAAGAAAAGCGCCATCATTCTGTTTGCATCGTCTCTGTTGGACGGAGGTCCGAAAAGAAGATTGACAGGCTCTCTTTTTCTTATGCGGACAACACACGCAGTTGCGTCATCGCCCGGTTTTTCGCCGTATAGCTTAAAGCACTCGTCAACAAGAATTGTAGCAAGAGTCTTGGCAGTAAATCCGCCGAGTGTGAGCGGCTCCAAAAATTCTATTATATCCTTTCTGTCCCATCCGAAATTATAGGCAATTCCTATTCCTGCATGAGGGCAGCCGTCACTCATTGCCACAATTGTGTCATTTTCTTTAAGATTTATAACCGATTTATAAATCTTTTTGCCGTCTATGCTCATTTCCGATTTAGGATAATCATAATTTTCATTATCTCTGAAAAATATTACATGCGGATTGTCATATTGAATAAGCTCCGCAGTTTCATTATCGATAAGATGAATAATCGTAAAAGTAGAATAAGCCACTCCTCTCTGCGAACAAATCGGCAGTGTTGCCGCAATTGTGGACACACACTCCTCAAGGGATATCCCCTCTGCCATCATTGTCGATATTATTTTAGAGGTCAGCGTGGACAAAATACTCGCCTTAACTCCGCTGCCGAGTCCGTCGGCAAGAACTATGACCGTAGAATTTTCTCCCTGTTCAACCACGTCCACATGGTCGCCGCAGAGCTGCTCTCCGTAGTGGTTTATACTTTTATATCCTATATCTGCACATAAGCTATTCATCTGATATTGTCTCCTTTAATTTTGTAAGTGCAATTTTTGTCTCCGCCGCCGTCTCACCGAGCAATGACGCAATTTCCTGAACTATACGCATCTGTTTGTCAATAACTTTATCGGTAATCTCAACAGTCCTGTGGCTAATATCCTCTTTCTTTTCTTTTTCTTTTTCCTCATCGGTAACATCACGCATTATACAGATGATAAGTTTGTATTCCTTATCATATATGATTGTCTGCTCGACATATCGCCCGTACTCGGCAAGATATGTGCGTTTATCTCTTATATCCTTTCCTGTTCCGAGAACCTCCATAAACGGCTGCGGATCAAGGACTCTCACTATCAAATCACCCATTATATCCTGCGGACTGTGAAGATTCATCATCTTGAGTGCGGAGGCATTAATTTGCTGAACCTCCATTGCCTCATTAAGCACGATCAGACCGTTCGGAGTATTTTTTACAATTGTATCCGAAAAGCTCTCCGCCTTGTCCTTTAAAAACGGAAGGCACATGGATATTTCCGCTTTTCCTTGCAGTATTGCAACTGCCTTTTCGCGGCAGCTGTCATATCCGCACGAGCCGCAGTTGAGCTCATCCGAAGGTTTGAATTTGCCCATCTGACGAAGAACTTCATTTATCTCGCTTTCCGACGGCTGCGGCAGTTTCTTTTCAATCATTGTGAATGTCTTTTTAAGCGACAGGCTGTCCGGCTGCTCTACCGGGAAATCCTTTTTGCCGGCGAAATTTGCCACCGCCATATAATCCTTTACAGGGCTGTAGTGATACTTTTCCATTACCGGTCCGCCTATGCAGCTGCCTGAGCAAGCCGACATTTCGATAAAGCATTTATGCAGCTTTCCGCTTTCGATATCCTTTAGCGCCGCCATACAGTTTTCCACTCCGTCAAGTGCCATATATGTATATTCCGGATTATCCTGCTTCATGGTCTTTAAGATTCCGCCTGTTGTCGGGAAAAATCTTGCACGGCTGTTTTCGTCTTTATCCTCTTCCTTTTCAAGCTCAATATTGTTTTCGGCAAGCCATTTTGTCAGCTCGTCAAATGTCAGAACCGCGTCTACAATGCCCTCATAATATTCCGCTTCATCCTTTTTGGCAACACACGGACCTATGAAAACTGTCTTTGCGTCCGGATGCTCTCTCTTTATTTTTGCACAATGCGCCTGCATCGGAGAAAGCGTGTCCGCCAGATACATAAGCTCTTTGGGAAAATATTTTTGTATCAGCAAATTAATAGAGTGACAGCATGAGGATATAATAACATCTCTGCCCTCTTCATTTATCATTCTTTCATATTCGTTTTTGACAATTGTTGCGCCGATTGCAGTCTCCTGAACATCGGTAAATCCAAGCTGCTTCAATGCCTTTCGTACCGAATTTATGCCGACTCCCTCATAATTTGCAATAAAAGACGGAGCGATGCTGACATAAACCGGTGCACCGCTTTGCAAAAGAACCTTTGCTTTTTCCGTCTCGTCAACAATCTGTTTTGCATTCTGGGGACAGACTACAAAGCAGTGTCCGCAAAGAATACACTCATTTCCGATTATGTACGCTTGATTTCCCGAAAATCTTATTGATTTTACAGGGCAGTGACGAATGCACTTATAGCAGTTTTTGCAATTTGATTTTTTTAAAGTAAGACAATTATTTGCCACCTTTTACGCCTCCTTTAGTTTTTTTAACACAATATCATTAAAAAATCCGTCAAATTTCTCCGGAGTTACTCCCGTGTAAGGAACATCGTCAATTACAACCGTAACGCCTACCCTGTTGCACCGCCCTGTGCAGAAACAGCCGGCAAGAGTAATCTGTTCGTCAAGTCCGCGTTCCTCCACTTCCTTTTTAAAAAGCTCCACAAGCTCATGAGAGCCTTTAATATGGCAGGAAGAGCCGACACAAATTTCAATAACCATTTTATTTCACCACGCTTAAAACATTTTTATCAAAAAATTCCGATACCGAATCGGGGCTCACGGAAAACAGTTTCCCGTCCACCGTCACGCACACTCCCTCACGGCAGTTTCCCATGCAAAAGGTTCCGGACAACTCGACCTTATCGTCCAAATTATTTTCCGCAATCAATGTCTGAAGCTCCTCCACAACCTGTCTTGACCCTTTTATGTGACAGGACGAGCCGATACATACTGTAATTTTCATAAATATCATTCCTTTCTTTTCATGGGGATGTAAAAAAAGTCCGGAACGCAAAAAGGCATGTATTATTTGAAAAGTATATATTATAAAATAAACGATTTTAATGATTTTTGAAAAAAATCTCAAAATTTTCGATTTTTATTATATTACAACGCCTTTTTGCTGCGCTCTCACCAAACCGCTCGTAGTACCCTCGTACGCCGTCGGGTTTGGTTTGAGCGTTCCGAAGCATTTTTTTCTATCCCCCCTATTCTGAGTTCCGGGCTTTTTTTACATCCCTCATTTTCCGCTTTATTGATATTCAACAACATCTATCCATGAATGCAAAAATTCTCTTTCCTTTTCGTTTCCTTTAACTGTCTGCGACGCGGCGACAATAGGCATCCACGACTGTACATATTGCATTGCCGTATCGGTCATATCACAGAAAAGTCTTAAATATTCCTTTGCCCCCGTTATATCTCCTTCGAGCCAGAACAAAAGATAGGTTCTGGCAGCATCTGCTGAAGCATTGCCGATTGCCGCATGTGACCAGTCGATAATATATGCATTGTTATCTTCGCCGATAATCACATTTGACGGATTGAAATCACCGTGGCACAGCTTGTTGTGCTTTGGCATTCCGTTCAGTCTTGTCTGCAAATCATACTTCACGGTAGCCGACAAATCGGTCATGGAAATTTTCATGCGCATTTTATCTTTAAGCTTATTTAAAAGCGGACATCTTTTTTCATGCATATTCATTTGAATTTCCACAAGCATTTTTATATATTCTTTTTTCTTTTCGGGATTTTCCTCCATAAGCCGTGCAAGCGTTTTTCCCTCGATATAATCTGAAACAATAGCCCACTTTCCGTCTATTGAAGTAACCTCTTTTATTTTCGGGATATTAAGTCCGGTTTCCTCTACGCGAGCCTGGTTAAGCGCTTCGTTCAAAATATCCGGCTTTGAAAAGCCATGGTTAAACACCTTTATGCAAAGTTCTCCGTCCCGATAAATCGTTTTATTGTTTCTTACCGCAATAATTCTGTCCAGTTCCATAGCTTATACCTCCTTGCTTTCCCCGTAATATGCATTCAGATACATCTGCTTTATCTCACTCATAAGCGGATAACGCGGATTTGCGCCGGTACACTGGTCGTCAAATGCCTGTTCGGTCATATCATCCAGCCTGTCAGAAAAATCCTTTTCGTCAATTCCGTAATCCTTAATTGATTTTTTAATACCGACTTTAGTTTTTAAGTCATTTATTGCTTTTATCAGTCCGTCAAGCTTTTCGCCGTCGGATTCGCCGCCTATGCCGAGCGATTCTGCAATTTCGGCATATCGTCTCAATGTATGAGGATATGAATACTGCGAGAATGTTCCCATTTTTGCAGGTGCCTCCAAGGCATTGAATCTCATAACCTCTTCAATCATTAATGCATTTGCAACACCGTGCGGTAAATGATGAAACGCTCCCAGTTTATGAGCCATTGAATGGCACACTCCCAAAAATGCATTTGCAAAAGCCATGCCTGCCATAGTTGCCGCATTTGCCATTTTTTCTCTTGCCAAGACATCCGTATCTCCGTTTTCGTATGCTTTCGGCAGGTTTTCAAAAATAATCTTAATTGCCTTTAGGGCAAGTCCGTCGGTATAGTCGGTTGCCATCATTGAAGCGTATGCCTCCAGACTGTGAACAAGCGCGTCTATTCCGGACGCTGCCGTCAGTCCCTTCGGGGCAGACATATGATAGTCTGTATCAATAATTGCCATATCCGGCAAAAGCTCATAGTCCGCAAGCGGATATTTTACCCCGTTTTTCTCATCTGTAATAACCGCAAAGGGGGTAACCTCCGAGCCTGTTCCTGCAGAAGTGGGAATTGCGATAAAATATGCCTTTTCCCCCATTTTCGGGAACGTATACACTCTTTTTCTTATATCCATAAATCGCATTGCCATATCTTCAAAATCAGCTTCGGGATGCTCGTACAGAACCCACATAATTTTTGCCGCGTCCATTGCCGAACCGCCGCCGAGCGCTATAACACAGTCGGGGGCAAATGCCGTCATCTGCTTTGCCCCGTCCTTTGCCGAGGCAAGAGTCGGGTCGGGAGCAACATCAAAAAAGACCGCATGCGCAATACCCATTTCATCAAGCTTATCCTCTATAGGTTTTGTGTACCCGTTGTTGTAAAGGAAACTGTCAGTTACAATAAATGCCCTTTTTCTTACATTTCTGAGCTCCTCCAATGCAGTCGGCAGGCAGCCTTTTTTAACATATATTTTTTCGGGTGCTCTGAACCACAGCATATTTTCCCTTCTTTCCGCAACAGTCTTTATATTTAAAAGATGTTTAACCCCCACATTTTCCGAAACGGAATTTCCGCCCCATGAACCACAGCCCAATGTGAGCGAAGGTGCAAGTTTAAAATTATACAAATCTCCGATACCTCCGTGAGAAGAAGGCGTATTTACAAGTATCCGGCAGGTTTTCATTCTTTCTGAAAACTCAGCCAATTTTTCCTTTTCATTTGTGTCAATATATATTGAGGATGTATGTCCCATTCCTCCGTCCGCAATCAGCTGTTCTGCCTTTAACAATGCGTCACGGAAGTTTTCCGACTTATACATAGCCAAAACAGGCGATAGCTTTTCGTGAGCAAACTCCTCAGAAAGGTCGGTTGATGTTACCTCGCCTATCAATATTTTTGTATCCTCCGGAACTGTCACGCCTGCCAGCTCCGCAATTTCGTGCGCGGTTCTGCCGACTATTTTTGAATTCAGCGCACCGTTTATAATCATAGTCTTTCTTACTCTGTCAATTTCTCTTTTTTTAAGGAAATAACATCCTCTTTTTTCAAATTCGGATTTGACTTTATCATAAATATTTTTATCTGCAATTACAGACTGCTCGGATGCACAAATCATTCCGTTGTCAAATGTTTTTGAAAGAATTATCGAGTTAACCGCAAGTTCTGTGTCTGCACTCTCGTCTATAACTGCCGGAGTGTTGCCGGCACCTACGCCTATTGCGGGTTTTCCGCTTGAATATGCTGCCCTTACCATTCCCGGTCCGCCTGTCGCAAGAATGGTGTCTGCTTCTTTCATAAGCATGTTTGTCGCTTCAAGGCTCGGAACATCTATCCAATTAATTATGCCTTTGGGTGCGCCTGCCGCTTCGGCAGCTTCCAATATTATCCGGGCAGCCGCTGCCGTACATTTTTTTGCCCTCGGATGCGGAGAAATAATAATGGCATTCCTTGTCTTTAATGCAAGCATGCACTTAAATATTGCGGTTGACGTCGGATTGGTTGTCGGAATGACCGCCGCAATAACACCGATTGGTTCGGCTATTTTTTTAATTCCGTTCGCTTTATCCTCCTCCAAAACTCCGCAGGTCTTTGTGTCCTTATATGCATTATATATATACTCTGCCGCATAATTGTTTTTTATAACCTTATCCTCAGCAACACCCATTCCCGTTTCATTGACGGCAAGCTTTGCAAGCGGAATTCTTGCTTTGTTTGCAGCCAGTGCAGCGGCACGGAATATTTTATCCACTTCGCTTTGCGAAAATCGTGAAAACTCTTTCTGTGCCTCTTTTATTTCGGCAATTGCCGACTCCAAAGCCTCTAAACTGTCAATTATTCGTCTTTCCATGGAAACATGCCTCCTTGTATTTTTTATCAAGCCTTTCGGCTTTGATAATATTTTAACATACTTTTCGGCAATTGTGAAATGTATATATTATATATCGGTAATATATTTATCGATATATAATATATACATTATTTCAAAATTACGCTGTTGACTATATTATTGTCAAAATCCTTCCATAAAAATACGTTTTCATCAAATAATATATATCCGTGATGACTGTTTTCCTTCGGGATAGATACCGAACCCGGATTCATTGCTATGTAATGCTCATGCTTTTCGCATTTGGGAATATGAGTATGCCCGAACAGAAGTACATCTCCTTCGGAAAGCGGCGGAAGATTATCCTCATTATATATATGACCGTGAGTGGCATATATAAGCCTGCTCCCTAAGGCAAGCACCGCATAGTCGGCAAGGCACGGAAACTCCAGTACCATTTGGTCTACTTCCGCATCACAGTTACCTCTTACGCACAGAACTTTATCCTTTATATCATTAAGCATAGGGATAACCTCTTTGGGCGCATAACCTTTTGGAAGGTCGTTGCGCGGCCCGTGATAAAGAATATCCCCCAAAAGAAGCAGTCTGTCCGCTTCCTCTTTTTCAAAGGCTTCGAGCATTTTCCGGCAGTAATAAGCCGAACCGTGAATATCCGATGCAATCATAATTTTCATAATTGTTACATGCTCCTTAAAAAATTTCTCGTTTTACTCTGCACAGTTCATTTATAAAAATACTGTCCAGGTCGGTCAGCTGATAATCGCGCCTGTGAATAATCAAATCCTTGTAAAGCTTTGAATTTTCGCCGCATTTCCTCAGAACAAGCCTGTATCTTTCGGCAAGCTTCTTCGGAATAGGGGAAACCCACATAAATGTCTCTTTATTTTTTGAAAGAAGCTCAAACTGGCTGGCGCGTTCAAATACATATATCCGTCTGTTTATATTGTCCGGCAGTTCCTCCCTTTTTACTTCGGCAAACGGAAGCGACGGAACAAACGGGTCTGCGTGCGCAATTTCAGTATATTTTTTCAAATCGTCATATGTTATTTTTTCAAGCCTTGCCAAAGGACTTTCGGCACTCATGGCAAGAATGTAATGGAACTGCGTCACAAGCTCATAGCTTATGCCTTTTTCTTCCAGCATTTCCTTATAATATTTATCAAAATGTTCGGCATATCTTATTATACCGAGTTTAAAATCTCCCTCGGTTATATTCTTAATTGTCCTTGCTGAATTGGTTTCCTTATAGTAAATTTCAACGCTCGGCTCATTGTTCAATGCTATTGAAAAATCGGAAAAAGCTTCTGCAATATAGCTTGCCCTCGGTACGGAAACCGAAAATCTCTTTTTATTTGCATAAGAATTTTTAAACATATTTTCAGCTTCGTCAACCTGCTTTAAAATCTTATCCGCACGGCTTAAAAATGCTTCCCCCTCCGGTGTAAGTATCATGCCCTTGGTACTTCTTTCAAATATCTGCACACCGATTGAAGCCTCCAGCTCCTTTATGGCACGGCTGAGATTCGGCTGATTCATCAAAAGAACCTCCGCCGCCTTATTTATAGAGCCGCATTTTGCGACCTCGAGCGCATATTTCATATGAAGAATATTCATAAAAATCTCCGTTCCGTCGGAGTCCGATGCGAACTGAACCTTCGCACTAATAACTCCCGACCGTTTAGTTATAATCTTTTATACATCTATTATATCATTTAATACATAATAAATCAATACATTTTGAATAATCAAAACAATCCGAATTTTGATTTTATTCTCTCCAGTTTCTCACATATGGGTTCAGCCGCAATCCAAAGGAAAAACGCTGTTGAGACGGCATGGATTAAATCAAAAGGGAATCCGCTTGCAAAACTTGCCGAAAAATGCCCGATATTGGGGTTTTTGTACATCATGAACGCCGACGCGGCATTCATAATCATTCCGTACAAAACAAGCACCGTGAAAAATCCGAATATGCAAAGCTTGGCGCGGTTTATTCTCAATTTGGTAAGCATCGCTCCGGAAAGAAAGCCGACCGCTCCGAAAGCAAAGCACTGCCACGGAGTCCACGGTCCCTGACCGAAAAAGAAATTTGACACAAAAGCGCTCACCGCGCCTATCAAAAATCCTGTTTCTCCTCCCAGACACATTCCCGAAACAATCACAACCGCCGCCGCCGGCTTAAATTGCGGCAATGGTGCAAACGCGGCTCTGCCGCATACCGCTATGGCACAAAGAACACTTATAACCGCAAGTTCTCCCGCTTTCGGCTTTCTTTTTTCAAAAGACAGCATAAATGAAAGCGACGTTTCCAAAATAATGCACAAGCTGATAAAATAGTATTTTTCATCTTTAAAAAACCGCATCCCTGCAAAAATCGTAAGCGGAACAAGCAAAAGCGGCAATAATGCGGCTAAATTTACATTTTTCTTTTTTATCGGCGTAACCGCCAGTTCTTTGCCGCGGAATATGCTAATGCAGCCAAGTCCGAAAAAAACAACCGTCAGCAGCTTTACCGCAAAATCCGCAGTCCCATCAAACCTATTGCACAAAAAAAGCTGAGTAAGACCGAATAATGCAAAAAAGAAAATACCGAGCGGAATATTTTTTTCAAGGTTTTCCTTTTTCTTTTTCTCCTTTTTTTCCTCCGATACAGGCAGCTCCGTCAACTCGTGTTCACATTCCGATACTCCGCCCAATGCCGATATTATATCGGTATCCAGCACTGCATTTTTTAATATCCCCCTAGCCATCTTTGCGGCGGCAGTGGTATAATAGCAATTCTTTGCGAAAAACTTTCCCGGGGTGTCCTCCGAGGTAACAACTCCGCCGAACAGCATGGCGCAGCGGTCAGCATATTTTGCGCAGAACTCAATATCATGCGACACCATTATAATTGTCATTCCGTTTTTTTTAAGGCTTTTTAAAAACATGGCAAGCTTTATTTTAAAATATGCATCCATTCCCTTTGTCGGCTCGTCCAGAATCAATATATCCGGATTTTGGGAAAGCACAATTGCCAGGGCAAGTCTTTGTTTTTCTCCTCCCGACAAATCATACGGATGAATATCCGCAAGTCCGCCCAGCTCACACAAATCAATCAGCCTATCGGACACATTTGACCTCTCCAGTTCCTCACGAACGGTTTTTGAAAGAAACAGCACCTCGGGATTCTGCGGCAGCGCGGCTGTTTTTCCGTACACCTCCGCTTTTCCCCGATACGGTTTGTTTATACCCGAAACAATCGAAAGCAAAGTCGATTTGCCTGCTCCGTTGCCTCCGACAATTGTATATATTTCATTCTTTCGCACTTCAAGATCCAAGCCCTTTAAAATATCGTCCGAATTTTTTTCGTACCTGAACCACACGCTTTTAAATAAAACTGCAGCGTCATCCGGTCGGCACTCATTTTTCGGCATTCTTATCGGTTTCGGATTTTTACTCTCCAGCCAGTTTCTGCCCTCCCTGATTGTAACCGGGGCGTCATTTCCATTGTCAATCTTATTATATATTCTCATCGGTGCAGGCAAAAACAAGCTCTCTGCACCGAGAATGTCCTTTGCCTTTTTTGGCTCGGAATATGAAATAATTTTACCTTCCTCCATTACCGCAACTTTGTCGGCAATCGGGAATACCTCTTCAAGTCTATGTTCCGACATGATAACTGTTATGCCCAAATCTCGGTTTATTTTCAAAACCGCATCAAGAAAATTATGCGCCGCAATCGGGTCGAGCTGACTCGCAGGCTCATCCAAAATCAGCAGTGACGGCTGCATTATCATAACCGAAGCAAGATTCAAAAGTTGTTTTTCTCCGCCGGACAGCTCGCTTGTTTTTTTATCACACCACGAATCTATTCCGAAAAATGAAGCAGTCTCCGAAACTCTCGTTCTCATTTCGCTGCCTTCGCACGCAAGGCTCTCAAGCCCGAAAGCAAGCTCATGCCCGGCTTTGTCGCATACAATCCGGTTTTCGGGATTTTGCCCTACAAAACCGATTTTTTCCGCAGCCTCTTTTTGCGTCAATTCATTTATGTTTTTCCCCCGAAAAAATATACTGCCTGCCGATTCTCCGTTCGGTGCACAAGCCGGCTTGAGCAGTCTGAGAAGCGTTGATTTTCCGCAGCCGCTTTTTCCGCACAGAACAATAAATTCGCCGTCGTTTATTGTAAGATTAATGTTGCAAAGTGCCGCTCTGTCCGCTTTCGGATATGTAAATGTCAAATTTTCGATTCTGATTGTTTCCACACAAGCTCCTCCTTTATGCCGGAAATAACGGGCAAAAAGCATAAAATTGCAAATGCCGCTTCTGCACTTAAATGATACGGGGTTACTGCAGCATGCCTTACGGTCGGATAAAATTTAAAATAAAATGCACCCAACCCCCCTGCCGAAAGTACATAAGCGGAAAGAGACAAAATCAATACAATTGAAAATAAATCTCTCTTGTCAAATCTAAAGGTTAAATATGTACTTCGTTTCATAATGCCGTATCCTCTGGCACGCATACTGTCCGCCGTTTCAATTGAGTTTTCCAGACTTTGCGAAATTGCGGCAGACAAAATGTGCACGCCTTTTTTTGCTTCTTTCAATAAACCTTGCTCTTTATATCCTGCCGCCGCTCCGGCATCGGCAATTTTTCTTATATTTATCCGAAACTCCGGCACAAAATGCAGCGTCATCGACACAACCAGCGACAGCGACGGAGAAACCCGTGCAAACAGATAAAGCAGTTTATCGCTTGTAAAAATCCCGTTAAAGCAGGAAAAGTGCAAAATCACGGCTGCAAGAACGGCAGCAGCGCTCAGTCCGTACAACATTGCCTCAAAAGTGAAGGGATTTCCGTTCGGCAAATAAAACAATACGGTTGCTCCCTCGTGATTAAAGAGCGGATTTGCAAACGCAGCCGCAAGAAAAACCCATATGACATATCCGTTTTTTCTGCCGAGCAGCAGCGAATGGCAAATGCCGGACAAAAGACTTGCCGCAACGCAGACAGGATTCATAAAAAACACAGTAAAACCTGTCACGAAAGCAAAATACGCAAAATCCACCGTCGGGTGGTAGTTTCTATTCATCCTTCTGTCCTCCGCCCGATTCAAAATATCCGCCTATATCCTTGCCCAAATCGCAGGTATAAAGCCATTCTATATTGTCTCCGTTTTTTGGAATATATCTTGAGCAGCCGACCCCCGGGAAACTGTCGTTAACTTTGTACATCCACCCGGACAGCTCGCCGCAGTCCAATTCGTAAATATTTCCTATTCCCTCTGTATATGCACTCTTGTAAAGCGGAGTTTTTGAAAATTCATAATGAATATTATGTTCTCTTAAGGTTCTGAGTGTTATATCAAAAACACTTTCGCCCTCTGAAAAACTCACCTTTGTCTCGGGCAGTATGGTCCCGTCCGCCGGAATCAGCTCCGACTTTTCTTTCGGCAGCCGTTCCTTATTGCTGAGTATTGTCCGGCAGGAAACCGATAATGTGCATACAGCCTCCGCCTTTTGCTCCTGTTCATTCTCCGATTTCCTCCGAATCGGCTCGGCAGTTTCTTTTTGAGGCTCCTCCAAAGGCTCCCCTGCGTTGTTTTTTTCCGCAGGCGGCTGAGTTTGCTGCGGCTGCTCCTGTTCCTCTGCCGCAGGCGGCACAGCAGCTTCCGTTTGAATCGGCTCTGAGACTGTCTCCGTCGGCTTGGGAGCGTCCGCTTTTCCTCCTAACAAAAAAGCTGCCGCAAGTATTGCGGCAATTATTGCCGCCGCAAGTATATACTTTCTTTTCATTTATTTTCCTCAATCATTAAATTATATATCATATCGGCAACAGCCTCTCTGCTGATTGCCTCTCTAAAGTCTGGCACAAGCTCATTCATAATTTTGCATTCATAGCAAAATGCAAGTGATTTTCTTGCCCATTCCGACGCCGTCAAAAAGCCGTACGGTCTTTCATATTCTTTATATTTTCCGCATATTTTCGCGGCACGGCTGACCATAACCGCCGCCTCTTGGTAATTAATCGTTCCGTTCGGGTTAAATTCCGATTCCGACACTCCCGATACTATTTCATTTTCATATGCTGCCGCAATATATTTATAGTACCAGTCACCGTCCGAAACATCAGAAAAATACTTTTTATCGGAAAGAGCAAGTCCCAGCGCCTTGACTGCAATACAAGCAAACTCCGCTCTTGTCATACTGTCACCCGGTGCAAAACGAAACCTGCTTTTTCCGCTGATAATTCCTTTTTCCGAAAGATACTTTATCTTTTCTGCCGACGGGCTTTCGTCTGTATCGGAAAAGCCTTTCATGTCATAAATACCACTTTTTCCCTCCGAAAATCTTTTATATGCCGCAAGCGCCAAAAGCGCCTGTTCGGTTGCGATTTTGTTTACCGACTTATCATCATGCGTATGATAAAAGCCGCTTTCCCCGTCATAATAGGTCATCAAATTATCAAGAACGCTATTTCCGTCCTTAACAAATCTGTCGTCCGATGCAGGGATTCCGAGCGTGCAAAGCGCAATAATCACTTGTGCGCTGCTTTCGGAATTTTCCTCGCCCCAGCTTAAAAATCCTCCGCTTTCATTTTGACTTCCTGATATGTACGAAAGAGCCTTATCGATTTGAGCTTTCGCTCTTTCCCGATAATTTGACAAAGCAACCAATGCCATAGCCGTAACATCCGCATCCGATTTGTCACCCTCTGCAAATGCCCAGCCGCCGTCATCATTCTGACGTGAAAGAATACTATCGGCATATTTATTTCTTTGAGCCGCTTCATACCCTCCCGAATCAAGCGCAATCAGCGCCCATATTGAACCGTTAATGCCCTGCATTGACGTCTTTTCAAAATCGGACAGCGGTGCAATTAAATCATATCCTGCAAAATCCGATGCATCCTCCCCTGCCGCCGTCAGTGCAAGAATCATTCTTGAATACTCGGTATACTTTCTCTCGTGCAGCACTCCGTTTTTCTCTGCAATATATCCGGCAGCGCTTTCCGTATATTTTCTCAGATAATTTTCCGAGCCGCCGATTCCGCTTCGGGCGATTCCTATTGCGGTCCATTCTCCTCCGGCATATGCCTCTTCCTTTTCAATAATATTTTTACATATACTTTCCAATGCGGCATCATAACCGTTTGCCAGCACATATGACGGAAACAGCATTATTATAATCATCAATGATATAATCCTTTTCAAACAATCATTCCTTTCCGATTTAATTATACTATATTTTTTTATTTCGGTCAATACAATTCTTACAGATATTGACGCATAAAATACATGCTTTTCTGCTCCGTATCGGCAAGCGCACGGGCAAGTGCCATAGTACGTCCGTCACAGGGCAGCGAATTAATAAGCTTTGTTATTTCCACTATTCCTGCAGTACAGCCGTTTATCACTGTTTCGGCAGCCTTGCCTGCAGAACACGACAGATTCATCTCAACTGACAGTAAAAGTCCCATCTTTTCCATAAAACCGATATCAGGCGGCAGCGTTCGTCTCTCCGCGAGTAAATCGGCAGCTTCTTTTGCTATTTCCATATATTTTCCCTTTTGATATGATAATATTTCTTTCATTTCTCCTGATTCGACCCGTTCTGCCAACGCGTCCGCAGTATTGACCCCGACTTTTGCATTTTTATAGATTTTCTTAAGCATTTCTGTTGATTGACTCATATTTTTCACCATCTTTTTTTGTTTTTAGTATAAACGATTGATAATTCTTTATACTTAGGGCGAAAAAACAGCAGATTTACATATTGATTTTATTTGGAAATTATAATATAATATAAATGTTGTTAAAAATTTATCGACAAATAAGGGGCTGTAAAAAAAATCCGGAACGCAAGAAAAGAAGAGAAAAGGACATATTACAAAAATATAATTGTTTTAGTCTGAACATTTGTATGTAGAAAAATCAAAAAAATTGATTTTTCATAAAATTATTTCTTTTCTTGCTATCAACAAGCTTCGCCGCTCAGTGTACGCAAGTACACTGTCGGGTATCCCAAAGCTAAAGCTTTGGCTCAGTTTGTTAATTCCGAATCATTTTTTCCTATCCCCTAAAAAGGCGGTGTACTTTTTATGCACCGCCTTACAAAAGAATTTCACCGAAATAAGGAGGATTTTTTCTATGGAAAAGAGAGAATTACTGTACGAGGGCAAAGCGAAAAAGGTGTACAAAACCGATGACGAAAATTTGTACATAGTTGACTACAAGGATGATGCCACAGCTTTTAACGGTCTTAAAAAGGGTCAGATTGCCGGCAAGGGTGTTGTCAACAACAAAATGTCGAATTTCCTTATGACTATCATGGAGAAAAAGGGCATTCCCACTCACTTTGTAAAGGAACTTTCCGACCGTGAAACACTGGTTAAAAAGGTTTCGATTGTTCCGCTCGAGGTAATAGTCAGAAATATTGCGGCAGGCAGCTTTTCAAAGCGTCTGGGTGTGGAAGAAGGCACACCGCTCAAAACAACAGTTCTCGAATTTTGCTATAAGGACGACGCTCTCGGAGATCCTCTTATAAACGATTATCACGCAATGGCACTGGGGCTTGCAACACGTGAAGAGCTTGATACCATTGCCGATATGACCTTTAAAGTAAATGAAATTTTAATCGAATACTTTAAAACAATAAATATTGAGCTTGTAGACTTCAAGATTGAATTCGGACGTACCCCCGACGGTCAAATAATTCTTGCAGATGAAATTTCGCCGGATACATGCCGTCTCTGGGATGCCGATACGCATGAGAAACTGGATAAAGACCGTTTCCGCCGCGATTTGGGCAATGTTGAAGAAGCATACGAAGAAGTATTCAAAAGATTGGGGCTTTCCCAATAACACAAAAGGAGTTTAAAATGCCTACAGATATTTACGAAAATCCGTTAAATACAAGATATGCTTCCAAGCAAATGCAGTATATCTTTTCACCTGACAAAAAATTCACTACATGGCGCAAGCTTTGGATAGCTCTTGCGGAAAGTGAAAAAGAGCTCGGACTGCCGATAACCGACGAACAGATTGCCGAGCTTAAAGCGCATGTTGACGATATTAATTATGATGTTGCCAAAAAGCGTGAAAAAGAAGTCCGCCACGATGTTATGAGCCATGTTTACGCATACGGCGTGCAATGTCCGAAAGCAAAACCCATTATTCATTTGGGCGCAACGAGCTGCTATGTCGGTGACAATACCGATATTATAATAATGACCGAAGCAATGCAGCTTATCAAAAAGGAACTGATTTGCCTTATAGGCGAGCTTGCAAAATTCTGCGATAAATATAAAGCTCTTCCGACCTTGGCATTTACTCATTTTCAGCCGGCACAGCCAACCACCGTCGGAAAACGCGCGTCACTGTGGCTTGAGGATTTGCTTTTGGATTTGGAAGATTTGGAGCATCAGCTGTCTAAAGCAAAACTTTTGGGCTGCAAGGGAACCACCGGTACACAGGCAAGCTTTTTTGAGCTTTTTGACGGCGACCATGAAAAATGCAAAGAACTCGACAAAAAAATTGCCGAAAAGATGGGATATTCCGACTGCTTCCCCGTAACAGGTCAAACATACCCGAGAAAGCTTGATTCGCAAATACTTAATATTTTAAGTTCAATTGCACAAAGTGCATATAAATTTTCCGGAGATATCCGCCTTTTGCAGCACTTAAAGCAAATTGAAGAGCCTTTTGAAAAATCGCAGATAGGTTCTTCGGCTATGGCATACAAAAGAAACCCTATGCGCTCGGAAAGAATTGCATCACTTTCAAGATATGTAATCGCAGATGCACTCAATCCAGCAATTACAGCCGCAACACAGTGGTTTGAAAGAACGCTGGACGACTCGGCTAATAAACGTATCAGTATTCCCGAGGCATTTTTGGCAGTTGACGCAATACTCAGTCTTTATATAAATGTCGTTGACGGACTGGTGGTATATCCTAAGGTAATACATCAGCAATTCATGCGCGAAATACCGTTTATGGCAACAGAAAATATAATGATGGACGCGGTTAAAAAAGGCGGTGACCGTCAGGAACTTCACGAAAAAATAAGAATTTATTCAATGGAAGCCGGCAAAACCGTCAAGCTGGAGGGCAAAGACAATAATCTTGTCGATTTGATTGCGAACGACCCTGCATTCGGACTTACAAAAGAAGAAATTCTTGCCGTTATGAAACCCGAAAATTTTGTAGGGCGCGCTAAAGAGCAGGTTGAAGACTTCCTTGCGGAAAACATAAATCCGATTATAGAAAAAAATAAAAATCTTTTGGGCATTGATGTTGAAATCAATGTCTGATAAAAAATAAAAGGTGTGTGAAAAATTATGGTAAGAGCAGTAGTAGGAGCTAACTGGGGCGATGAAGGCAAAGGAAAAATTACCGATATGCTTGCCGCAGATTCCGACATAGTAATCCGTTTTCAGGGCGGTGCAAACGCAGGACATACAATTGTAAATAATTATGGTAAATTTGCGCTTCATTTGTTGCCGTCCGGTTCATTTAATGACAATGTGACAAATATGATAGGAAACGGAGTTGCACTCGATATACCCGAATTGTTTAAAGAAATAAACGAAATTGTTGACAGAGGAGTTCCCAAGCCCAAGCTTGTTATCTCCGAAAGAGCACAGGTGCTTATGCCC
>CAKSFY010000016.1 GCA_934454035.1 uncultured Clostridia bacterium
TTGGTAAAAATCCGAACGTCCTTCGGAGTCGGAACTTTGACATTTTGCTGCTGCGGCTGCGGCGCCGGCTGAGACATGATATTTTTTATCAGTTCTTCGCTTTGCTGCACATTCAAATGATTTCTGCATATGGTTTGTACCGCGGTCAGTTGCCTGTCCTCGTCCGGAATATTCAAAAGCGCTCTTGCGTGGCGTTCGGACAGAGAAAAATCCCGTATTATTTTTTTTACTCTCGGTGAAAGGCGTAAAAGTCTGAGTTTGTTTGCAACCGTAGACTGGCTTTTTCCGAGCTTTCGTGCCAAATCGTCCTGCGTCATACCCTGTTCTCTTATCAGTTTTTGATAGCCTTCGGCTATTTCAAAAAAACACAAATCTTCACGCTGCAAATTTTCAAGGAGTGCCAACAGTGCGGATTTGTTCTCATCCGCATTCATGATGATTGCCGGTATTTCTTTCATGCCGATATTTTCCGCGGCACGAAAACGCCGTTCTCCTGCGATTATTTCAAATCCGTCATCAACACGTCGGACAGATATTGGCTGAATTACCCCGAATTCCTCAATAGAAGCCGACAATTCGCGCAAGCTTATGGAATCGAAATTTTTTCGGGGCTGATACGGGTTGGGGCGAATGACCGACATTGGCAGATTAACAACACGCATTTTATCATTATTATTTGCATTAAAATATTTTTTAAAAGCTTCAATCACTGTTTTGCCGTCCCTTTCTTTTCGTTTATTTCCGGGGCGCACTTTGCGGCAGTTCGGGGTTGTAATATGGCAGTAGAACTGCCGCACGCGCATCTCGGTGGGTGGAAGGTCATTTGTGAATAAAAGTATATTTATTCACACGGATATTATTCATATCCGGATTATCAAGATAAGGCAGAAAGGGGAATAAAATTATAAAAGGTATAATTGGGAGCAGTATACCTTAAATAGCTTTAGTTTACTGCCTTACAATTCCAATTATACCACAAATTCTGAAAAAAGAAAGAAAAATCGTTTGACAAGAAATGACAATATTTTTACTTTTTGACGCCTTTTTTTAAATTATAGCAATTATCGAGCGGATTTTTTGTCGGGATTCCTGCTTTTCTGGGGTATTGCAGGGGAGTTTGTCTTACTTTTTTTACAATAATTATTTTATGTGAAAGGTCGGAATAAGGAATTTTCACATTTGCAACCTCTTTAACTTCTCCGCCGAGAATATGAATTGCCCTTTTTGCGTTATCAAGTTCTTCATCGGCAAGCGGCCCTTTTAGCGCAAGAAAATAACCGCCGATTTTCAGATATGGTATGCATAATTCGGAAAGCGCGGTCATATTTGCAACAGCACGTGAAACAACGGTGTCAAATTTTGCACGCAGAGCTCCTCTTGCCCTGTCCTCCGCGCGTGCATGAACAAATTCTATTCCGTCTAAATTAAGAGCTGAGGAAACTTCTTTTAAAAATGTAATTCTTTTGTTGAGCGAATCGAGCAGGGTGAGCGATATTTCCGGCTTTGCAATTTTTAAAACAAGACCGGGAAAGCCTGCACCGGTGCCGACATCAATAACATTTTTACCGATATATCCGGTAGTTATTGCACTCATACTGTCCAGAAAATGCTTTACCGCAATTCCTTCTTCATCGCATATTGCGGTCAGGTTGATTTTCTCATTCCATTCCGTCAGCAGACGGCTGTATTCTTTTAATTGATTTATTTGTTCTTCGTTAAGCGGAACTCCAAGCTCAGCGCTTCCGCTTTTTAGTATATCAGTCATTGCAGATCTCCGTTTCTTCCGCCCGGTGAGGCTTTTGTTTATCTTATATTATGGTATCACAATATTGTATTTTTTTCAATACTTTTTTGTTTAAATTTATTGATTTGTTCGGAATGATATGGTATACTTATAATATAAAGCATAATCGGAGATGATGAAATGAATAAAAACAAAAAAAGAGCAATAACGATTATTTCGGTTATTTTGGGTGTTATTGTTGTATTCCTGGCAAGCGGAGCAGGGGTATATCACTTTTATGTAAAGCCCAAGCTTGAATCAGTGGTTGAGCGAGCCGGAGACGATAACGGAATTGACGCCAATAAAATATTGGATGAGGTGGAACAGACAATCCAGGAGGAGGATGTTCAGAACTACATAAATGAAAACAATCCGAATGAATCGGAGGAGCTGAAAGCTGCAATAGAAGAAGCAAAACAGCGCAATGAGCAGCAAAAGCAGGAAGAACAGGCACAGACGAACCAAAAACCGAAAACAAAATATGAAAAAATAAAAGAGCAGGTAGCACCTGCCGATTTAAAGGACGGAATGGCGCTTGCTTCAAAGGTTGACGCCGGATATATTCTGGGTCTTTTGAGCGGAGGACTTACTCCGGAGGAAAAACATGAATTAAAAACATATCTGACGTCCAGACTGTCGGGGGCTGAAATTTCAAGAGGTATTCAGCTTTTTTCAAAATATTCATATCTGCTTTAGAAATAGATTTGACTATTTAAGCTATGGCAAGTCCTTGTAAAGATAAAGCGAGCCGCATATGACCGTGAGCTTGCTCTCTGCCTTTACAAGGGCTTCTTTTATATTGCGGCAGGGTATTGCATTAAGCTTTTCGGCATTGAGCCTCAGAGCAAGCTTTTCAGCTGTTTCCGAGCGCGGATTGTTTTCGACTCCGACGGTGAAAACAGATGCGTTTTCGTAGGAGCGGCTGATTATTTCAGCTGCTCCGGCGATGTCCTTGTCTGCCATCATGCCTATAATAAATGTCGGACGACGGTCCGGGAAATATCTTTTTAAGTTTTTCATAAGTGCGCTCATTCCGTTAGGGTTGTGTGCGCCGTCAAAAATCAGATTTTCTTTTAAAAGCTCAAGTCTGCCGGGATTTGCAGCATGAGCGATTCCAAAAATAATATCGGTATTGCTTATACCGAGCGCGAGTGCGGTTTCGATTGCAATGCATGCATTTTCAATCTGATGATACCCGGAAATTCCGATTTTTATATTTTTTAAGTCCTTGTATGATATAAACTCATTCATTCCATCCGGCTCGCCGACGGTCGGAGCATCACACACAAAGAGCGGATTTTCCTTTTCGCGGCAGGTATTTTTAAGCACGTTCATTATATCATCGGATTGAGGATAGGTTACGCATATGCCGCCTTTTTTTATTATGCCGGCCTTTTGCTGCGCAATCTCCGAAAGGGTGTTGCCCAGATAGGCGGTGTGATCCTTTGCAATTTGGGTAATGACCGAGGCAAGCGGCGCCGGTATTACATTTGTTGCGTCACGTGTTCCGCCAAGGCCTGTTTCGAGAATTACAATATCGCATTTTTTTTCTTTGAAATAGCAAAAAGCCGAGGCTGTCCATATTTCAAACTGAGTCGGAGCATCTCCGATTTTTTCTTTGACTTTTTCGGAAGCTTTTTCGGCAGTATCCAGCAGTTTATTGATTTCGGCTTCGGAAATCTCGCTGCCGTCAATCGAAATTCTTTCGCATACGCTCACCAGATTGGGGGATATATATTTTCCGCATTTGTATCCGGCGTGTGTGAATATCTCCTGCAAAAAGGCACATACAGAGCCTTTCCCGTTTGTGCCGGCAATATGGATGAATTTTAAATCCTTTTCCGGGTGACCGAGAAAATCAAGGAGTGTTGTTATTCCCTCAAGCTGCAAATGTGCAATTGCCTGAAAACTGTTTGCATATGCTTTAAAATCCGACATTTTGATGAAAATCTCCTATCTTGCAAACCGCCCGAGCGGTTTTTTTAAATATTTGTTAATTATATTTATTCCGATAATCTGCGCAGGAAGATTGACGCATGCTGCCAATACTCTGCCCCAAACTATTGCGCCGAAGCCTTTCGGAACGCCGACAACATATATAAAGTACAGATAAAGCCAAAATGAAGTCAGCAGCAGATTGACAAACACAAATTGTATTAGAACGCATAGAGAAAGCTTAACCGGGCTTAATTCGCGTCTGAAGAGCATAAGTCCGAATCCGAAGCCGTACAGAAATTCGCTTATTGTCAGCGGAAAGAAATAGACCATTCCTCTTGAGAAAAGAAGCATGCCGAGAAAATCCGCCATAGCTCCGACAATTCCTCCGCCGACAGGACCTAAAAGCATGCCGGAAATCGCAACAGGTACAAAACCGAGCGATATTCTTATGCTTGCGGTACCGAAAGACATCAGGCGGACAAAAACAATCTGAAGCGCAATCAAAAGTGCGCAGGAAACTACGGTGCGTGTGTTTAAATGTTTGTTCATAATAAAAAATCCTTTCTATAGCATTACTACAAAAAGGACAATATTAATCGATCTTGCAGCAACGGAATGCGGAAACCGTACCGCAAGCCGAATGGCTTTTCGTAGAAAAGGCAACTTCCCGTCCTTTTCTCACTTAACGCACGGATTCCTACTTTGCTTTTTTCTTAGTGTATCATATTGGGACAGATATGTCAATAATTTTTCGGAAAATACGGATAAATTAACAATAATTCGGAAAAAATAGAGCAAAAAAGAGGAGATGTTTACAGAATGTTCAGAGGAAAAGTAGTTATTGTCGGCGCAGGTTTTGTCGGCTCAACAAGTGCGTATTCGATTATGCTCAGCGGAATATTTTCGCAGATTGTCATAATTGATATAAACAAGGCTAAAGCAGAGGGTGACGCAATGGATATTGCACACGGGGTTTCTTTTGTCAAACCGGTTTCGGTAAAGGCAGGCGATTACGAGGATTGCCGCGACGCGGATATTGTTATTATTACTGCCGGAGCAGGGCAAAGAGTAGGCGAAACCAGGCTGGATTTATTAAAACGCAACTTGGATATAATGAAATCGATTGTGGACAGTATAATGAAATATGCTCCGGATGATGTTATACTTTTGACTGTGACAAATCCGGTGGACATTTTAACATATGCAGTCTATAAGCTGTCGGGACTCCCGAAAAATCAGGTGCTCGGTTCGGGTACGGTGCTGGATACTTCACGTCTTAAATATATGATAAGCCAAAAAACGGGCATAGACGCGCGAAACTGCCACACATATATTATCGGCGAGCATGGCGACAGTGAAGTTGCGGCATGGAGTATTACCAATATAGGCGGAATGTCTATGCATGAATTTTGCAGATACAGCGGCAAATGTGAGTTGAATGACCTTGATAAAATGTATAATGAGGTTAAAAATTCCGCTTATGAAATTATTGAGAAAAAGGGTGCGACTTATTATGCAATTGCGGCTGCGGTTACGAAGATTGCAGAATGTATTGCAGGCGATGAGAACTCAATTCTGACAGTTTCGGGGGTATTTGACGGGCAGTACGGGCTGGACGGAGTTTCATTGTCCGTTCCGACAAAGGTAGGGGGAGAAGGAATTGAAAATATTCTGGAGGTGCCTTTCAGCCGGGAGGAAATGAAAGGTCTCAGAGACTCTGCCGAAACGCTGAGAAAGCTTATAAAGGAATTAAAGCTATGAGAAAAAGTAAATTGATTATTTTGGGAATATGCCTTTTTTTCGGCGGAATAAGACTGGAAATTTTAAAATCAGCTGCTTTAAAAAGATTTGAGAGGCGAATGAAAAAAGGAAAACCGCTATCCGATTTTGTAAGCGTTAAGCTTGAAAAGAAAATTGAAGCCATGACGGCTGCGTGGAAAAAAACCGAGCAAAAATATTCAAAAATGTATAATGAAAATACCGCCTGCATATAAACAGCAGGCGGCATTTTCATTTATTAAATTTTATCTTTTGTAAGCTTAATTAATTTTAAGAAATTCGCTGACAGTCTCCTGCATCTGATCCTTTTCGCAAACCAAATCAAAGAGTCTCGGTTTGGTTTTTAGTTCGGAAAGCGATTTAGGAATATTCATTCCGCTTCTTTCTTTCAGAATTTCGAGGAGTGTGAACTCATCTTTGCCTGCAACGGCAGTATATCCGTCCAAAGCAATCAATACACTTTGGTTAAATTTGAACGGACTTGCGGTGGAGGCAATTACGGTTTTTGTCGTGTCATTGGTGGCAAGCAGATATTTGTCGTACACGGCTTTTGCTACAGCGGTGTGAGTATCCATGCAATAGTCGTATTCTTCTTTACATTTTTTGATTGTGTTCATGGTCTCATCATCATTTGCGCAGCCTGCCCACATAAGATTTTTCAGTTCAAGCTTCATATTTTCGGGAATTTCGTATGTTCCCTCCGTTTTTAAAGCTTCCATCCATTCGGCTACCATGTTGTCATGCGAGCCCGAAAGGTCGTATAAAAATCTTTCCAGATTGCTCGAAATCAAAATATCCATTGACGGAGATATTGTGACATGGAACTGTCTGTTTTTATTGTAAACGCCTGTGTTTATAAAATCTGTCAGAACATTGTTCTCGTTGGATGCGCAGATAAGTTTTGCAATGGGAAGTCCCATTCTCTTTGCGTAGTATGCCGCCAGAATGTTTCCGAAGTTGCCTGTCGGAACAACGACATTAATCTCGTCTCCGGCATGAATCTCTTCGCCCTTTAGCATATCGGCATATGCGCTGAAATAGTATACAATCTGCGGAACAAGTCTGCCCCAGTTAATCGAGTTTGCACTTGACAGCTTAAATTTAGCTTTTTCAAGCTCCGATTTGTAATCGGCGTCGGTAAATATTTTCTTTACTCCGTTTTGTGCATCGTCAAAATTTCCGTTGACGGCCGCTACTCCGACGTTATTTCCCTCTTGAGTAATCATTTGAAGCTTTTGAATTTCACTTACCCCGTTGTTAGGGAAAAAGACCATAATCCGTGTGCCGGGAACGTCTTTGAAGCCTTCGAGTGCAGCTTTGCCGGTATCTCCGGAGGTCGCAACAAGAATCACCACTTCATCGGTTTCGTTCGTCTTTTTCATGGATGTGGTTAAAAGATGCGGCAGAATCTGAAGTGCCATATCTTTAAAAGCGCATGTCGGACCGTGCCACAACTCCAAAAAATAAGTATTTCCGTTAAGTCTGTACACGGGCGCAATTGTATCCGAACCGAATTTTTCCTTTGTGTAGGCAGCATCTATGCAAGCCTTTAATTCCTCATCGGTAAAGTCGGTAAGGTATTTGCTCAGTATAAAAAATGCTCTTTCCCGATAGCTTTTATCTGCCAAAGACGCAATTTCGTCCTTTGATACCATAGGTATTCTTTCCGGAACAAACAGACCGCCTTCGGACGAAAGACCTTGTTTAATTGCCTGTGCCGAGCTTACGGATATAGTTTTGTTTCTTGTACTTTGATATTGCATTGCCATTTATCCTTCCCAAAATTATCTGATATATTTTTTCATATAATCGGGAGCAAGTTCCTTGTCTATGCTGACTGAAATTTCAAAATCGATATTGAATTTCTCCGAAATAGCTTCCAGAGCCTTGAGAAAATCTTCAAAGCCGTCCATTGTATTGTTCACAATTTTCAATATTCCGTCGATAAAGATGTGAGTAATATCAAAATTGCCGCTGATTATACCGCAGATAAAGCCCAAAAATTCATCCCATGAAAAGATGTTGAATTCTTTAGCTTCAGCCATTCTTACTTCGGATTTGATATCGTACATATTTCTGCCGGTGTCATTGCTGATGAATACTACATTTCCGCTTGCGGATTCAGCTGCTTCGTTCACCTTGTCCAAAAGCACCTTTGTTTTTCCTGTTCCCTTTTTTCCGATTAATAATTCGATCATAATTCATGTCCTCCTTGTTTTTATATCTAAAGCTCCTTTTGCGAGCTTTATTTCAGAATCAGTCCTTGATTCGGGCGTCAAGCTCTTTTTTTAAATCTTCATAGCCCGGTTTTCCCAAAAGGGCAAACATATTCTTTTTGTATGCTTCCACTCCGGGTTGGTTAAACGGATTTACTCCGAGAATGTATCCTGAGATTCCGCATGCTTTTTCAAAGAAATATACCATTTCGCCGAAATGATAGGGTGTAAGTTTGGGGATATTTACCGCGAGATTGGGCACTCCTCCGTCTGTGTGGGCAAGCTCCGTACCTTTTGCCGCCTGCTTATTTACAAAATCCATCGTCTTTCCGGCAAGAAAGTTAAGTCCGTCAATGTTGTCTTTGTCGGCTTCTATTTCAAAATCCTTAACCGGTTCGTCAACCAAAAGAGCGGTTTCGTACAAAATACGCATACCCTCCTGAATATATTGTCCCATTGAGTGGAGATCGGTTGAAAAATCAGCGGCAGCAGGGAAAATACCCTTGTTTTCCTTGCCTTCGCTCTCTCCGAAGAGCTGCTTCCACCATTCGCCGAAATAATGCAGCGATGGCTCATAGTTTACCATAAGTTCAATATTTTTGCCTTTTTTGTGAATAATATTTCTCACTGCGGCATATTGATAGCATTCATTTTTTTCAAGCTCGGGTTCTCTGTATTTTTCCATTGCCCAGGCTGCTCCCGCCATGATTTCATCTATGTCGATTCCGGCTGCTGCAATCGGCAAAAGTCCGACTGCGGTCAAAACGGAATATCTTCCGCCGACATCATCGGGAATCACAAAGGTTTCATAGCCTTCGGAATCGGCAAGAGTTTTTAGCGCGCCTTTTTTTTTGTCGGTCGTTGCGTATATTCTGCCTTTTGCCCCTTCTTTGCCATATTTTTTCTCCAGAAGCTCTTTAAAAATTCTGAAAGCGATTGCAGGCTCTGTGGTTGTTCCGGATTTTGAAATTACATTTACGGATATATCTTTGCCCTCAACAGCTTCCAACAGCTCCGAAAGGTAAGTTGAGCTGATACTGTTGCCTGCGTAAAAAATCTGCGGAGCATTTCTTTTGCATTTGCAAAGCGAATTGTAAAAACTGTGCGAAAGCATTTCGATTGCCGCTCTTGCTCCGAGATATGAGCCGCCGATTCCTATTACAACAAGTACGTCCGAATCCGAACGGATTTTTTCAGCCGCTTTTTTTATGCGGGCAAATTCTTCTTTATCATAATTTTCGGGCAGATTAACCCAGCCGAGAAAATCGCTGCCGGCAGCGTCTTTATTCTCAATATGTCCGTGAGCGGTATTTACCGCAGCACTCATTGCGCGGATTTCCTCCTCCGATATATATTTCAATGCTTTTGAATAATCAAAATGTAAATGTTCCATACCAAACATTTCCTTCCTAAAAATTAATAAATTCCGTCACCTATATTTTAATACATTTTTGCGGATAAATCAAGTATTATTTTATAAATTAACAGATTATTATTAATTTTAATTATTTTTTTGATTTTTATGTTTGTATTTTTTTAAAAATTATGGTATAATTAAATATAATCAGAAAAAGGACGGGAGGCAAAAAAATGCCGGACGGTAAAATTATAGCACAAAACAAAAAAGCAAGACATGAATATTTTATTATTGAGACAATAGAAGCCGGGGTCGAGCTTTTCGGCACGGAGGTAAAATCGGTGAGACAGGGAAAGGTCAGCCTTACGGACGCATATGCGTCGATTAATAAGGGTGAGGTCTTTTTAAAGGGTATGAACATAAGTCCGTATGAACAGGGGAATATTTTTAACAAAGACCCTTTGCGTGAAAAGAAGCTGCTTCTTCACAAAAGCGAAATAAGAAAGCTTATCGGTCAGCTTAAGCAGCAGGGGTTTTCGCTGATTCCGCTGTCGGTTTATTTAAAGGGTTCGCTTGTTAAAGTGTCGCTAGGACTTTGCAAAGGCAAAAAACTGTACGACAAGCGTGCCGATTTGCAGGATCGTGACACAAAAAGAAATATGGACAGGGCATTTAAGGAACACAATAACAGATAAGCAAAATAATATATAATTCATAAAATATAAGATGTTTATTTGTTAAAAAGTGCTGAAAAATCCGTGTTGTATTGATATTTACGCTTGAATATAGTATAATTAACTCATCTATATTTACGGAGGTTACAGGAGTATAATGAGCGAAGACGGCGACGCGGACACTAATTCTTTGAAGTATACTATTAATATTATTTATAAATTTCGGCATAGTCTGCTCTTATGATAAAAGGGCGGATTGTGCTTTTTTGCGTTTTTTTCGGTAATTTACAAATTTTGATAATATTTTCGGAGGTTTTTAAATTATGAATTCTGTTTTCAGGCAGATTATTTTACAGATTATACTTATTGCTCTTAATGCAATATTTGCCAGCGCTGAAATTGCGGTCATTTCGATAAATGAAAATAAGCTTGCAAAAATGGCAGAAGAGGGCAACAAAGGCGCGGCACGGCTTGCCAAGCTGACGGCTCAGCCGGCAAGATTTTTATCCACAATACAGATTGCAATTACTTTGTCGGGATTTTTGGGCAGTGCGTTTGCGGCGGATAATTTTTCGGATGTTCTGGTCAGCGCACTTGTAAAAGCGGGAGTTGGCATATCGCCGACGACCTTAAACAGTATTTCGGTCATTTTGATAACGCTGATACTTTCATATTTTACATTGATATTTGGTGAACTTGTGCCGAAGCGTGTAGCCATGAAAAACTCGGAAAAGCTTGCATTTGCGCTTTCGGGACTGATTACATTTATATCACATTTGTTTGCGCCGATAGTCTGGCTTTTGACTCTTTCGACAAATTCGGTTTTAAGACTGATCGGCATTGACCCGAACAGTGATGATGACGAGGTTACCGAGGAAGAAATCCGTATGATGGTGGACGCAGGCAGTGAAAAGGGCGCTATTGATGAAGAAGAAAAAGAAATGATTCAAAATGTGTTTGAATTTGACGACCTTACCGCAGGCGAAATATCAACGCACAGAACCGAGCTTTCGCTTTTGTGGCTGGATGAGTCTCCCGAAGAATGGGAGCGGACCATTCACGAAAGCCGCCATTCGATTTACCCGGTCTGTGAGGAAAGTGTGGATAATGTCATAGGAATTATGAATGCAAAGGACTATTTCCGCCTGGAGGATTGCACAAAAGAACAAATTATAAAAGAAGCGGTCAAGCCGGCATATTTCGTACCGGAGAGCATAAAGGCAGATGTGCTTTTCAAGAATATGAAAACAAGCGGCAACAATTTCGCAATTGTTGTGGATGAATACGGCGGTATGAGCGGAATCGTCACAATGAACGATTTGGTTCAGCAGCTTGTGGGAGATTTTGATATTGACAACCCCGAAGATGATGAGGATGAAATAGAGCGTGTGGATTCTTCCACATGGAAGATAAAGGGTTCGGCTTCAATTGACGATGTAGTCGAAAAACTGAAGGTGAAAATTCCTGAGGACGATTACGATACATTCGGAGGGTTCGTGTTCGATGCATACGGCTCTGTGCCGGAGGACGGCGAGAATTTTGAAATTGATGCCGGAAATATGCATATAAAGACTTTGGAAATCAGAGACCACAGACTTATAAAGGCGTTGGTATGTATTATGCCCGAGCCTAAGGAAGAACAGCCGGAAAAATAATCTAAAATAATCAGTTTTATTTAACGGGCGGCAGATTCAGCCGCCCTCAAAATATTTTTTATTCTTGTTTAGTCAGATGATTCGGCAGATTTTATGAAAGGAAAAATTAATATGTCAGAGGAAATTCAATTGGAAAGACAAACTAAGGAGGTTTTAAAGCAAATTGCCTTGGGTTTGGAAATTCCTAAAGTGTCAACTCTCAAAAAGGATGAACTTATAGAAAAAATAAGAGAAAAAAGAGCAGAGCAGGAAAAAAAGCAGGAGGAAAAGCAGCCTAAAATACGCAAGCGACCCGATGATGTTGTTGAGGTAAAGGGAATATTGGACGTTATGGCGGACGGCTTCGGTTTTTTAAGATTCGATAATTATCGGCCGAGCGAAAACGACGTTTATGTTTCACCCACGCAGATTCGCCGTTTTAATCTTAAAACCGGTGATGAAATCGTCGGCGACAGCCGCCCTACTCAGGACGAGGATAAATATTCGCCGCTTTTGTTCGTAAAGACGATTAACGGCGACAGGATAGATGTTGCGCTTAAGAGAAAGAATTTTGAAAAACTTACTCCGATTTACCCGAATGAAAAGCTGAAGCTGGAAACCGGGGACAGAACAAAATATGCCTCGCGAATAATCGATATTCTTTCGCCTATGGGCAAGGGACAGAGAGGTATGATTGTCGCTCCGCCGAAAGCCGGCAAAACTACACTTATTAAGCAGATTGCGCAGTCGGTTGCGAAAAATCACCCGGAGGTATATCTTATTGTTTTGCTCATAGACGAGCGCCCGGAAGAGGTTACCGATTTAAAGCGTTCGGTAAACGGAGAGGTTGTGGCTTCAACCTTTGACCAAACCCCGGAAAATCATACAAAGCTTGCGGAAATGGTTCTTGAAAGAGCGTCAAGACTTGTTGAGCAGAAAAAAGATGTGGTTATTCTGCTCGATTCAATCACAAGGCTTGCAAGAGCGTATAATCTTACTGTCACCCCAACCGGAAGAACTCTCTCCGGCGGACTTGACCCGGATGCGCTTATAAAACCGAAAAAGTTTTTCGGAGCGGCAAGAAACATAGAAGAGGGCGGAAGTCTTACTATTTTGGCGACTGCTCTTGTTGAAACCGGCAGCAGAATGGATGATGTGATTTTTGAAGAATTTAAAGGTACCGGCAACATGGAATTAAAGCTTGACAGGAGCTTGCAGGAACGCAGAATATTCCCGGCAATAGATATTCTGAAATCGGGCACCAGGCACGAAGAGGCGCTTCTTACCGATACCGAGCTGGAAGCGGCATGGGCAATAAGATCAAATATGGGCAGACAGACGCCGGCGGATATAATGAATGTTATTTTGCAATTTATGAAAAATTCCGAAACAAATGAAGAATTTGCACAGATGATACTGAAAAATTTCAGAAAAAGAGGGTAAATGAAAAATGAAAGAAGTATATGAGGATATAAGAAAATCGAAAAGAATAGTTGTCAAGGTCGGGACGTCAACTCTGACATATTTGACGGGCAAGACAAATTTGCAGATAATGGACAGACTTGCAAGAGTTTTGTCGGATTTGCAGAACCAGGGCAAGGAAATAGTGCTTGTTTCCTCCGGCGCAATCGGCATGGCGGTCGGAAAGCTGGGACTTTCGGAAAAGCCGAAAGAAACCGCTAAAAAACAGGCTGTTGCGGCTGTCGGTCAGTGCGAGCTTATGTATCTTTACGATAAGCTTTTTTCAGAGTATAACAACACCGTTGCGCAGATTCTTGTCACCGGTGAAGATATAGCAGTGCCGAGAAGAAAAAGAAATATGCAAAGCACTATAAACGAGCTTTTGGATATGGGCATAATTCCGATTGTAAATGAAAATGACAGTGTGTCGGCAGATGAAATCGAAATCGGCGATAATGATAATCTTTCGGCAATGGTTGCGGATATGATTGACGCTGATTTGCTTGTACTTTTTTCGGATATAGACGGACTTTACGACAGTGATCCGCATTATAATAAGAATGCCGAAAAACTGGATATAGTTCTTGATATTGATAAGATTGAGCAAATGGCAGCCGGCAGCAGCACTAAGCAGGGCACTGGGGGAATGATTACCAAAATTGAGGCCGCAAAGCGCGCATCAGCTGCCGGAATACATATGGTAATTGCAAACGGAGCGCATGTTGAGGCGCTTTACGATATTTTAGACGGAAACAAGGTCGGAACTCTGTTTGTGTCGAAAAATTTTAAAGATATATAAGGAGTGTGACATTAAATGACAGAGGAGCTTATAAAAAAAGGAACAGGTGCAAGGAAGGCGGCTTTTAAGCTTGCCTGCGTTGATAACGAACTTAAAAACAATGCACTTGAGGAGATTGCAAAAGCGCTTGAAAAACGCGCCGATGAAATAATTTCCGAGAACAAAAAGGACGTAGAAAATGCAAAGGAACATGGAATATCGGCAGCAATGATTGACCGTCTTACGCTTACAAAAGAGAGGGTCTATGCTATTGCGGACGGAGTGAGAAAGGTCATTGCACTTCAAGACCCGATTGGTGAAATTGTTGAAGAATGGGAACGTCCGAACGGGCTTAAAATTGCAAAAAAACGCGTTCCTATCGGAGTAATTGCCATTATCTACGAAGCGCGTCCGAATGTGACGGTTGACGCGGCGGTTTTATGCCTTAAAAGCTCCAACGCAGTTATTTTAAGAGGCGGAAGCGAAGCAATCAATTCAAATATTGTTTTAATGAAGATTATGCAGGAAGTCGCATATGCCGCAGGAATACCTGAAGGAAGTCTGAATCTGATTGAGGATACAAAGCGTGAAACCGCAACCGGACTTATGAAAATGAACGGGTATGTCGATTTGCTGATTCCGAGGGGCGGAGCGGCACTTATCCGCGCGGTGGTGGAAAATGCAACCGTTCCGGTTATAGAAACGGCGGCAGGCAACTGTCATATATATGTTGACGGTGACTGTGATTTTGAAATGGCAAAGTCAATAGTCCTGAATGCAAAAGCCAGCCGTCCGTCGGTATGCAATGCCGCAGAAACCCTGCTTGTTGACAAAAAAATCGCAAAGGATTTTCTGCCCGAAATGGTAAGGCTTTTAAAGGATAATAAAGTTGAAGTCCGCGGCTGCCCCGAGTGTGTGAAAATTTGCCCGGATATTAACAATGCCTCCGAGGACGATTGGCGCAGAGAATATAACGACTATATAATTGCAGTGAAAATTGTCGACGGAATCGAGGACGCAATAGAACATATCAACAGATATAATACAAAGCATTCCGAAGCAATTGTAACGAAAAATAAAGAAAATGCGGAGAAGTTTCTAAACGAGGTCGATGCCGCATGTGTATATGTAAATGCGTCAACACGCTTTACGGATGGGTTTGAGTTTGGATTCGGAGCGGAAATCGGAATCAGCACTCAAAAAATGCACGCAAGAGGTCCTATGGGTTTGAAAGAATTGACATCAATAAAATATATTATTCATGGAGCCGGACAGATAAGATAAAAAAGCAGCATCGAAAGGACAAATAAAAATGTTTTTTATTGCATTAGATGACGAAGAATCACAACTGAAAACGGAACGGCTTTACTACAGATACAGACGCGTTATGTACGCAGCAGCTTATGAAATTTTACATGATCATGCTCTTGCGGAGGACGCTATCAGCGAAGCCTTTGTAAGAGTTATCCGAAACTTGCATAAAATTGATGAAGCTGAAAAAAATAAAACGAAAAATTTCCTTGTTATTATTTGCAGAAATGTTGCAAAAGATATGCTGAAATCAAAATTGTACCTTAATAATGACGCGGAATTTGCCGAGCATTTATGCGACGAAATCAATCCTGAAAAAATAGTTCTCAGCAAAGAAGCAATTTCAAAAATTGCCGAAATAATTTACGGACTGGAGGAAATTTACCGGGATGTACTTATCCTGCGCTATGAGAACAATTTATCACGGACTGAAATTGCCGAAATGCTTAATGTTAAGGAAGAAACAGTAAAAAAGCGTCTGCAAAGGGCAAAGGCAAAGGTTATGAAGCAATTGGAAAAGGAGGGAATTATCGATGGATGAAAAGTCATACGAAAAGGCTTTTGATATTCTTTTGAAATCCGGTACCGAAGAGGCTGCACGCAGAATAGCGGAGGAGACTGTTGAGCCGTCGGAAAAAATCGAGTTTTCAAAAGAACATCTCAAAAAAATGAAAGCGGTTTTTGCAGCGGAAAAAAGAAAGCAGAGAAGAAAAAAGCTTGCCCGCTTTACCAAAGTTGCTGCGTGTGTTGCGGCAGCGGCGATTATTGTATCGGGAACGGCAATTTTCAGCGTAGACGCATTCAGAATAAAGTTTATGAATTTCATCTATGAAAAGGATAAACCCAATTCCGATATATATTTCGGTGACAATGTTGTGGAGACCTATGAAGATGATTATATTTCATTGGGATATATACCTGCTGGATTTCATCTTGAGCGTTGCGCTAGCAAGCAAGGAGATTGTCTGATGAATTTTGCCAATGAGGATAATTATTTCAGTGTGTCGGTCAGCAATAAAGACGGTTTGCTGAATATAGATACCGAAAATGCTGAGGTTGAATCTACTTCTGTAAATGGACTGGATGCTTTTTTTTCAACAAATAATAGAGTAAATATTCTTGTATGGTCTGATAACAGCTTAAAATTTTCAATAGACGGGACTGTATCAAAGGATGAGATTATGAAAATTGCCGAAAATTTAAAATTAAAATAATTTTTTTGACAATTTTGTCCCCTTTTCTCCTTTTTTAAAGTTATATATACAGATTGCGTAAAAACAATAAATAAAATTTAATTAAGGAGGATTCTTTCTATATGAAAAAATCAAATGTACTAATGAAAGCGGCAATTATAACAATTGCCTTGGCATGCTGTGGCGCAGTCGCTTCGGCGGAAAGCGAAAAAGGAATAACGGAGATGAACGGATCTGTTATTGCTCCATATAATGTCGCTATAAATGTAATAGAATGTTCTTTGACAATGCCGTCGGCAGGAACTGTACATTGCTCGGCAAAGACAACAACAATGGCAGGTTATAAGGCAGAAACCATAGTTGAACTGCAAAAGCTTAACGGTATTTGGGGAACAATAAAAAAGTGGAGTGATAAAGGGTCTATGGGGGCAAGTGTGAGTGAAGATTATGCAGTTGCCAAAGGATATTCCTACAGGTTGAAAACAACTCATAAGGCATATAACAGCAGCGGAACGCTTGTTGAGTCATTTGAAAGATATAGCAATATTGTTAAATAATTATTTTGGCAGTCTGCACACTTTCAGCACTTCTTAAAATAACAATCATAACAGTGGAGGACGCATCAAAAATTATTGTCAGAATCTTAGGTTATGAACCGTATGCAGAGTATATGGGAGGGCAGTACACAAAAACTGCAGAACAGCTTGAATTGGCAAGTGGGGGCGCCAAAAGAGAAGCATTAACAAGGGAAGAAGCCGCGGCTTTGATTTATAAAGCCTTACATAAACCTATGGCATTTATGAGAAAGCCGGACAAGGAACCAAAAGACGGAGCATATGAACTTTATATTGCGGACGGAACGAACGGAGAAGAATTAAAAACCCTATATACCGCTTATTACGATAAAGAAAATAACTGAAAGAGTGACAGCAGTAAAATGCGATGGCTTTTCTATAAAGAAAATTAAGGAATGTTGTTTCGGCAACAAAAATATGAATACGCTTACATAAGAGTAATTTGTGAAAAATAAGACGAACCGCCGCTTGTGCAGGAAAATTGCACGGGCGGCGATTTGTTTTGCGTCTTGGTCTTTGCCTGTAAGATATAAATAAGCACATTTTATACATATATTGTTTTTTTCAGATAAAAAGTCAATAAAGCGTATAAAAATACTTTATTTTTAGATAATATTCCTCTTGACACACCACGACATTTTTTGTATAATTCTTGTAGGACTATTTTTAAATTTAAGAAAAGAGAGGAAAAATAAGATGAAAGACACAAAAAAGCTGGTTATGTACGGACTTTTGACTGCAATTATTATTCTTATGGCATTCACCCCTTTGGGCTATTTAAAAACACTCGGACTTGAAATTACCTTTATCACAATTCCGGTAATAGTGGGAGCAGTAGTTTTAGGCCCCGGCGCAGGTGCTTTTTTGGGCGGTGTATTCGGACTCACAAGCTTTGCTCAGGCTTTTTCGGGTCAGTTCGGTCAGGCACTTCTTGCCGTCAGCGTTGTAAATACCTTTATTGTTTGCGTAATTCCGAGAATTTTAATGGGCTGGTGCTGCGGTCTTATTTTTAAAGCCTTTAAAAATAAAAATAATGTTGCGGCATATTTTACCGCATCAATTTCGGGTGCGCTTTTAAACACTTTATTCTTTATGTCGGCATTGATGATTTTCTTTGGAAATTCCGAATATATAAAGGGACTTCAGGGCAGCAACAATATAATTGTATTTGTAGGCGTGTTCGTAGGTGTGCAGGGATTGATTGAAGCAGCTGTTGCGGCAGTTGCCGGTACTGCAATAAGCCGCGCCGTCACCAAATTGAAATAGGAGAGAAAACTGATGATACTTGCGCTTGATGTAGGCAACACAAATATAGTAATCGGTTGTATTGACGAGAAAAATATTTATTTTGAGGGGCGCGTTGCAACCGACCTCAACAAGACCGAAATGGAATATGCGGTCATGTTCAAAAATATTCTTGACATCTACGATGTGGATCAGACCCGTCTGGAGGGCGCAATAATTTCTTCGGTCGTTCCGCCGCTTGACAGCAGCTTAAGCCGTGCGGTTCATGCAGTGACAGGATTCGTGCCGATAGAAGTGAATATTCATAAAAATACCGGACTTAAAATTGATGTGGATAACGCCGATGAAATAGGAAACGATTTGATTGTCGCAACCGTTGCCGCTATGGCAGAGTATAAGCCGCCGATGATAATAATCGATATGGGAACGGCTACAACCTTTTGGGTTGTTGATAAAAACGGAGTTCCGTGCGGCGGAGCATTTATGCCGGGCGTGAAAATTTCGCAGGAGGCTTTAACCGGCAGAACTTCAAAGCTGCCGAGTATAAGTCTTTCGGGCAGGCCAAACGTAATCGGCAGAAATACCGTCGATTGTATGAAAAGCGGTATGATTTACGGAACTGCCGCAATGATTGACGGAATGATTGAGAGAATTGACGATGAGCTCGGCGGAGAAACCACGGTTATAGCAACAGGCGGACTCGCAGGCGGAATCGTTCCTTATTGCAGAAAGAAAATTATTTACAGAGACGATTTACTGATAAGAGGTCTTTGGCAGATATACGAAAAAAATAAATAAGACGGGAATAAAAAAATAATGTGGATTGCAGATAATTGGCAGGATTATCGTCTTTTGGACAGTGCCGGAGGAGAAAAGCTCGAATACTGGGGAAGCATACTTTTGCGCCGACCCGAGCCGCAGGCTGTCTGGACGGAAAAATCCGAAAAAAATTTATGGAATAAAACCGACGCTTGGTATCACAGAAGCAGCTCGGGAGGGGGACATTGGCAGTTTTTTAATAAAAAAATGCCGCAAAGCTGGACGGTAAGCTATAAAAAGCTGACCTTTAACATAAAGCCGATGGGTTTTAAGCATACCGGCTTGTTTCCGGAGCAGGCAGTCAATTGGGATTGGTTTTCAGAATTGATTGAAAGTGCAAAAAGACCGGTAAAGGTGCTCAATCTTTTTGCGTATACCGGCGGAGCAACCGTTGCGGCGCTTGCTGCCGGTGCGGAGGTTGTGCATGTTGACGCGTCGAAAGGCATGGTGACATGGGCAAAGGAAAATGTTTTATCGTCAGGACTGGGCGAAAAATATGTCCGCTATATAGTTGATGATGTTGTAAAGTTTGTAAAAAGAGAGATAAGACGCGGCAACAAATATGACGCAATTATTATGGATCCTCCATCTTACGGCAGAGGTCCGGGAGGAGAGCTTTGGAAGATAGAAAATGAGCTTTATCCGCTTATTGAGGATTGCATGGAAATACTTTCCGACGATCCGCTTTTCTTTTTGATAAATTCTTACACAACCGGATTGGGCGGAACGATTTTGGATAATGTGCTTAAATTCACACTTTGCAAAAAATACGGCGGCTCAACGGCAGTCGATGAAATCGGGCTTAAAATGTTGTCCAACAAAATGGCGCTGCCGTGCGGAATATCGGCACGCTGGTGCAAAAGGAATGGCAGAAATGATTAAAACAGAGGATTTGTCCTACTTCTATCGGGAGGAGGGCGAAGAAAAAAGACTTGTATTAAACGGATTAAATATAGAAATAGAGGACGGAAGCTTTGTCGCTGTTTTAGGTCACAACGGTTCGGGAAAATCCACCTTTGCAAAGCATTTGAATGCAATTTTGCTTCCGACCGGCGGAGCGTGTTATGTGTTCGGCATGAACACCAGCGACGAGTCGCATTTATATGATATAAGAAGCTCTGTGGGTATGGTTTTTCAAAACCCGGACAATCAGATAGTTACCTCAATAGTAGAGGACGAGGTTGCATTTGCTCCGGAAAATCTGGGTATAGAGCCGGCAGAGATAAGACGGCGCGTTGACAGTGCGCTTGAGGCAGTTGGCATGACAGAGTACAGATTTGCAGCACCGTCAAGACTGTCCGGCGGTCAAAAGCAGCGCATCGCAATAGCTTCGGCACTTGCAATGGAACCCGAATGCATAGTTTTGGACGAACCGACCGCAATGCTTGACCCGAGGGGCAGAAAGGAAATAATTTCAACCGTCCGCAGACTTAACAAAGATAAGAAAATGACAGTTGTGCTTATAACACACTACATGGAGGAGGCGGCGCTTGCCGACCGCGTAATTGTGATGAACGAGGGTAAAATCGTATTTGACAATACTCCGAAAAAGGTTTTCTCGCATGTTGAGGAGATAAAGAAAATAGGGCTGGATGTGCCCCAGATTACCGAGCTTGTTTACCACCTGAGAAAGGACGGCTTCGATTTGCCGGAGGATATTATTTTGGTTGAGGACGGCGCGGACGCTATATTTAATTTGCTGAGCGGAGGAAGAAAATGATTAAGATAGAAAATCTTTGTTATGTGTATCAGCAGGATACGCCTTTTCCGACGGCGGCATTGGAGAATATTAATCTTGAAATAGAAAGTGGAAGCTTTACCGCTCTGATAGGGCATACCGGTTCGGGTAAGTCAACGCTGATACAGCATTTAAATGCTTTGATAAAGCCGACAAGCGGTAAAATTTATATAGACGGATATGATATAACCGCGGAGGATGCGGATTTAAAGAGAATACGGCGCGAGGTAGGACTGGTTTTTCAATATCCGGAGCATCAGCTTTTTGAAGAAACCGTCGAGAAGGATATAGCGTTCGGTCCGAGGAATCTGGGGTTATCCGAAACTGAAATTGATGAAAGAGTAAAGAAGGCGGCGGAGGCGGTAGGCTTATCGGAAAAATACTTAAAAAGATCGCCCTTTGAGCTTTCCGGCGGACAGAAAAGAAGAGCGGCAATTGCCGGAGTGCTGGCAACAGAGCCGAAAATACTTATTTTAGACGAACCGATGGCAGGACTTGACCCTCATGCAAGAGACGGAGTAATACGTCTTTTGAAAAGACTCCGGGGGGAAAATAAAGACAGAACAATAATTTTTGTGTCGCACAGTATGGAAGATGTGGCAAAGCTTGCCGAGCGCGTTGTGGTTTTAAACAAGGGCAGAGTCTTTGCAAACGGAACTGTGCCGGAGGTTTTTGAAAAAGGTGAAGAGCTGGTTAAAATCGGTCTTAATGTGCCGGAGGTAACAAAGCTTATTATGGAACTGCGCAAAAAAGGAGCTGATTTGCCGGCGGATATTTATACTGTCGAGGCTGCGGTCCGGGCAATAGAAAAGCTTGCGGCAAGATAGCCGTGCAGTTAACGGAAAGGATTCAAATATGCTTAAGGATATTACGATAGGTCAGTATGTGGATACAAAATCGGTTATTCACAGGCTTGACCCAAGAACAAAAATAATATTGCTTTTTGTTTATCTGATAGTGCTTTTTTCGGCATCCTCCGCTTTGGGTTATGCTGCAATTGCGGTTTTTACCGGAGTGGTTGTTTATTTAAGCAAAGTGCCGGTAAAGTTTATCCTGCGCGGTATGAAGCCGATTCTGTTTATATTGGTATTTACATTGCTTTTGAACTTGTTTGTTACCCCGGGTGAAATTATCTGGAGTATGAAAATATTACCGTCATGGACTGTCGAAATGACGCGTGAGGGAGTTTATATGGCTATTCTGATGTTTTTTCGGCTGATTTTACTGGTTATAACATCATCGCTTTTGACGCTTACAACATCTCCGATGAATTTGACCGACGGCATAGAAAAACTTTTGCGCCCGTTGGAAATAATAAAGGTTCCGGCGCATGAAATAGCTATGATGATGACAATTGCGATACGTTTTATTCCTACTCTTGCAGAGGAAGCGGACAAGATAATGAAGGCGCAAATGGCAAGAGGAGCGGATTTTGAAAGCGGAAATCTTGTAAAGCGGATAAAGGCGCTTCTGCCGCTTTTGGTACCGCTTTTTGTAAGTGCATTCAGGCGCGCCGACGATTTGGCGGTTGCGATGGACGCAAGATGCTACCACGGCGGTAAAAACCGGACGAGAATGAAAGAAATAAAAATCGAAAACAGAGATTATTTTGCAGCAGCGGTTACGGCGGTTTTTTGCGCATTGGTTTTTGTGCTTGAAAAGATATAGCGGCGGAGGGTGAAATGTTGAAAAATATAAAGCTGACGCTAAAGTTTGACGGCAGCCGCTACCATGGCTGGCAAATTCAGAAAAATTCAATGACAGTGCAGGAAGTCATGGAAAGAGCAGTATCCGCCGTTATAGGAGAATATACTCATGTGATAGGCTGCGGACGAACGGATGCCGGAGTTCATGCAAAAGGCTTTGTGTGTAATTTTAAAGCCGACACCGATATTCCGGGCGACAGGTTTAAGTATGCGCTTAATTCGCGTTTGCCGGACGATATAGTTTGCATTGCGTCAAAAGAGGTTTCAGCAGGGTTTCATTCGAAATCCTCCTGCATAAAAAAAACATATTCGTACTATATATGCGACGGAGAATTTCCGGATATTTTCAATCATTCGTGGCATTATCCGCACAGGCTGGATATTGAAAAAATCAATAAAGCTGCGGCTGCATTTTTGGGAGAACATGATTTTATAGGTTTTGCCGCAAGCGGCTTCACTGTCAAAACAACCGTCAGAACAATATATGCGCTGAGCGCAGTGAGGGAAAAGGAGACGGTCAGAATAGATGTGACCGGCAACGGCTTTTTGTATAATATGGTAAGGATTATTGCCGGAACACTTGCATTTGCCGGCTCGGGAAGAATAAATCCCGAAGATATGGAAGAGATTATTGCGTCATGCGACAGAACGCGCGCAGGCATGACAGCGCCTGCGGACGGACTGTTTTTATCGGAGGTTTATTATGAAGAATAAGCACAAAATACTGCTTTTGGCGTTAATATTAATAGTTGTTGCCTGTTTTGCCGTCTCGGCGTCGGGCGTTAAAATTCCGTACATACAAAATTACGGGGTGAATTTCAGAAGAAATGTAAAAGGCATTGCCGACAGTTTTGGCATTAAGCTGCCGGAAAATGTGGAAAATTATCTGAGCAAAACTCCCGATCCGCTGACAACAGAGGAAAAACTGGAGATAATAAAGCAAATGGAGGAGAAGGAACAGGCAGAAAATGCCACTCCGACTCCGGACATTCCGATAAAGGAGCAGCCGCTCATGTCGGCAAAGTCAAAAATTGTTGCGCTAAAGGACGCATATGCTGCGGAATATATAAGCTATAAGGGAAATTTGGTTTGCGCGGCGGATGCGGCGCTTGTGTGCTACAGCTCGCACGGAGATGAGCTGTGGCGTGCGGATATAAGCATTTCCAAGCCGATTTTAAAAACCTCGGGAAGATATATACTGGCGGCTGAGGCAGGAGGCACAAAGGTTTATCTTTTGTCCGGTTCGAAGCAGATATGGGAATATACTGCGGAAAATCCGATTGTATCGGCTGATGTTTCGTCGAACGGAGACGCGGTGGTTATCACGGACAAGCCGCATTGCAAGGGAGAGGTAAATGTAATTAACCGAAGCGGAAAGCTTGTATATCAATGGAATTCGGGAAAATATGAGGTTCTGGACGCAGATATTTCACCAAGTTCAAGAAAGCTTGCTGTTTCGCTTTTGAACACTGATTCGGGTGCGGATACAAAGGTTTTGTTTTTCGATTTAAAGGAGAGCGAAAGTTACGGATTTATTGATTTGACGGACAGTATTGCGTTTGATATTGAATTTTGCTCCGATACGCTCAATGCAATCTGCGACAACAAGACTGTCGGTATAAGCACAAAACCGGATATAGTCTGGACAAGAGAATTTGAGGATAAAAAGCTCACAAAATATTTTGTGGAGGATAACGGCTACAAACTTTTAGTTTTCGACAGCAGCAACGTCTCGCAAATGAATATAATAGGCAGCAGAGGCGGCGAAAAATCAAGCTTTGAGACGCAGGCGTTCCCGGACTGTGTGTTTGTTTCCGAGGGACAGCTTTTGTATAATAACGGCAGGCGGCTTATATATACGACCTTGTCGGGGAAAAAACAACAGGAATATAATTGTACACGCGACATATATAATTTATTGATACTTGATTCCGCCAACCTTTTGGTTGTGTATAATTCAAGTATTGAATTTATCAATTTATAGAACGGAGGATAATTATGTCGTTGTGGATTTTAGCAGATGCGGCGGTAATTGCGCTTATAGCGTTTATGTGCTGCAGAACAATGAAAAAAGGGTTTTTAAAGGCATCGTATGCCGGGGTAGCCTCTTTTGCGGCAATCGTGCTGGTGTTCAGTTTTCATATTCCTTTTCAGAGCTACATAGAAAATTCTGTGATAGGCGATACTGTGAGGGATAAGATAAGAATAAGTGTGGAAAGCTCTATATATTCAAATGCGGATATTACCAATGCGGACGCAAATGCGGAAAGTGCAAAAGAAACCGTTAACACAATGAAATTACCGGGGTTTTTGACCGAGTGGATTAACGAAGCAATCGATACACAAAAGCAAAGCTTTGATAATATGAGGGACAGCCTTACCGAAAGCGTGACGGGAATGATTTTTCCGTACGTGATGCAGTTATTGTCGATAGTGCTTTTATATGTCCTTTTGAGACTTGCGATGTGGCTTATATTCGCTGCACTGAAGCTTGTGTTTGAAATTCCGATACTGGGCACGGCAGACAAGCTTTTGGGTGCTGTTGTCGGAGGAATAAACGCACTTTTGATAATTTATGCAGTGTCCGCACTGCTTATGCTGCTCACACCGGTCGATAAAACCACGCTTTTGGAGCAGGGAATCAACTCAACATATTTGTATAAATATTTTTATTATAACAATATAATAACCACAATTTTTTTAGGATAAGGGAGGAAATGTACAAATGATGACGGATATTGAAATTGCACAAAGTGCAAAAATGCTTCCGATAAAAGAGGTAGCGGCAAAAATCGGAATAAGCGAGGATGACCTGGAGCTTTACGGGAAGTATAAAGCAAAAATTTCGGAAGATTTTATTAAAAAGTCCGAGTCCGAAAAAAACGGAAAGCTTATTTTGGTGACGGCAATCAACCCTACTCCGGCAGGTGAGGGCAAAACTACAACAACCGTTGGCTTGGGCGATGCACTTTCAAGAATGGGCAAAAAATGTGTGCTCGCACTCCGCGAACCGTCATTGGGCCCTGTTATGGGAATTAAAGGCGGAGCTGCCGGCGGCGGCTACAGCCAGGTTGTGCCTATGGAGGATATCAATCTTCATTTTACGGGCGATATGCATGCAATTACTGCGGCAAATAATCTTCTGTCAGCTATGATAGACAATCATATTCATCAGGGAAATGAGCTTGATATAGATGTCTCAAATATAGTCTGGAAGCGTGTGCTCGATATGAACGACAGAGCATTAAGGAGTACTGTCGTAGCGCTCGGCGGCAAAATAAACGGCGTCCCGAGGGAGGACGGTTTTATGATAACCGTTGCTTCGGAAATAATGGCAATTTTGTGTCTTGCGGCGGATATTAAGGATTTGAAAAAGCGTTTGGGTGATATTATTATCGGCTACAACCGTTCGGGTGCACCGGTATTTGCAAGAGATTTGAAGGCAGACGGTGCAATGTGTGTGCTTTTAAAGGACGCAATTAAGCCAAATCTTGTACAGACACTGGAAAATACTCCGTGCTTTGTTCACGGCGGACCGTTTGCAAATATTGCCCATGGCTGCAACAGTGTTACCGCGACAAAACTTGCGCTTAAAACGGGTGATTATGTAGTTACGGAGGCAGGCTTCGGAGCTGATTTGGGCGCGGAAAAATTTATGGACATTAAATGCCGCTTTGCGGGACTTGAGCCCGACGCGGTTGTAATTGTGGCGACCGTAAGAGCGCTTAAATATAACGGCGGAGTTGCCAAATCAGATTTGAAAACTCCGAATGTTGACGCACTCAAAAAAGGTTTGGTAAATCTTGAGAAGCATATAGAAAATATGCAGAAATACGGAGTCGGCGTGGTTGTTGCGATAAACAGATTTGATACTGATTCCGAGGAAGAATTAAAAACAATTGCTGAGGCTTGCAAAAAGTATAATGCGGAATGTTCACTTTCGGAAGTGTTTGCAAAGGGCGGCGAGGGCGGTCTGGATCTTGCCGGAAAAGTTCTTGCAAAAATTGATTCCGAGCCGTCTGCGTACAAGCCTTTGTATGACGAAAAGATTCCGATTAAAGAAAAAATCGATATTATAGTAAGAGAAATTTACGGCGGAGACGGAGCTGTATATACCAAAAGGGCGGAAAAACAAATAAAGAAGCTTGAAGAACTCGGTCTTGACAAAATGCCCGTCTGCATGGCGAAAACTCAATATTCATTGTCGGATGACCCAACGCTTTTGGGACGTCCTGAGGGATTTACGGTGACGGTTTCAACCGTCAGAGTATCAAACGGCGCCGGCTTTACAGTTGCCGAGACAGGAGACATTATGGTTATGCCGGGACTGCCGAAGGTTCCTGCCGCAACGAAAATAGACATTGACGAAAACGGGGTAATAAGCGGCTTGTTTTAACGGTCGGAAAGGATAGAGTATGGAATATCATTCTAACAGTCCGAAAGAGACGGAAAATATTGCAAAAGCATTTGCAAAGGAGCTTTCGTCGGGAGATGTGGTTACGCTTGACGGCGATTTGGGTGCAGGCAAGACTGCATTTACGCAGGGGCTTGCAAAGGCTTTGGGAGTTTGTGACTATGTAAGCAGTCCGACCTTTACCATTGTAAACTGTTATAAGGGAAAAATGCCGGTGTATCATTTTGATGTCTATCGTATTGAGGACAGTGATGAAATGTATGATATAGGTTTTGATGAATATGTTGGAGGAGACGGCATTGCCGTGATAGAATGGGCGGAAAAAATAGCCGATATCCTCCCGGTGCCGAGATATGCGGTGAGGATTAAAAAAGATATGTCAAGGCATGACGATTACAGGATAATTACTATAGAAAGGATTGAGGCATAATGAATATTCTTGCGGTGGACACCTCCGCAAATGTTGCCTCTGCCGCCGTAATATGCGGCGGTACGCTCGTTGGCGAAAGCATGATTAATAACAAAAAAACTCACTCGGAAAAGCTGATGCCGATGATAGATACACTGCTGAAAAATAACGATATGGATATAACCGATATTGATTTGTTTGCGGTTGCAAACGGTCCGGGCTCGTTTACGGGTCTGAGAATCGGAGTATCGACGGTTAAAGGACTTGCGCATGCTGTCGGAAAACCGATAGTCGGAATCAGCACGCTGGAAGGACTTGCCTATAATTTGTCGTATACTTGCGGAATTATTTCGCCGATTATGGACGCTCGCCGCTCGCAGGTATATAATGCCGTCTACAAATGGGACGGCGGCGAATTTAAAGAGCTTGCCGCACCCAGGGCGCTTGCGTTGGATGAACTTTTGGAGGAATTCCGCAATGAAGAAAAGGTCTGCTTTGTCGGAGACGGCGTGCCGGTGCATAGGGATAAAATAGCAGAAACAATGGGTGCAAGAGCAATTTTTGCGCCGGAAAACAACTTGTATCAGAGAGCTTCTTCGCTTGCTGCGTTGGCTGAGATGAAAGCAGATTCTGCCGTTGACTGTAACACGCTTATGCCGTTTTATCTCAGGAAACCGCAGGCGGAAAGGGAATATGAGGAGAGGATGAGACAAAAATGAAGGTAACAGAGGAAAAACTTTGGGAAAATACTCCGGGAATGTGCGAAGAAATTCCGACATTGACGGCATATATTCCCGAGAAAATGACGCATGACAGTGCAATAATAATTTTCCCCGGAGGCGCGTATTGCCGGCGCGCGGAGCATGAGGGAAAAGGCTATGCCGAATTTTTGGCAAGGAACGGATTTTTAAGTTTTGTATGTGCTTACAGAGTTGCTCCGCATAAATTTCCGCTGCCGCTTTTGGATGCCAGGCGCGCAGTCCGTCTGGTTCGCAAAAAAGCGGCGGAATATGGAATATCAAAGGATAAAATTGCCGTTATGGGTTCGTCTGCCGGAGGGCATTTGGCAGCGCTTGTATCGACGTATTATGAGCCTGTTGACTTTGAGGGAACGGACGATACAGATAAAGAGGAATTTATTCCGAATGCACAGATTTTGTGCTATCCGGTAATAAAGCTGCTCGGAAAAACAGCGCATTTGTGCTCGGGGAAGTATCTTTTGGGAGATAAGCAGGCAGAACTGGGCGAAGAATTGTCACCGGATTTAATAGTAAGCGAAAAAACTCCGCAGGCGTTTATTTGGCATACATTTGAAGACAACGGCGTGAACGTAATTAATTCGCTGGATTATGTAAAAGCACTGAAAGAGTATAATATTCCCACGGAGTGTCATATTTTTCCGAACGGGGGTCACGGATTGGGTCTTGCCGACGGCGGCGGAAAAATAAACGACCATATCACTACATGGAAAGAAATGCTGATTAACTGGCTTGAATACATAAATTATTAAACCGAAAATTATAAAACGAAAGGAAAATTTAAAATGATAGTAATAGGAAGCGACCACGGCGGTTTTGAACTGAAAAATCACATAAAAAAGTTCTTAGAGGACAACAATATTGAATATAATGATATTGGCTGCTTTAATGAGGAAAGTGTTGACTATCCGGATATTGCCGCTAAGCTTTGCGGAGAAATCAACAGCGGAAAAGCAGAAAGGGGAATACTTATCTGCGGAACCGGAATCGGGATTTCGATTGCCGCCAATAAAATCAACGGGATAAGAGCGGCTGTCTGCACAGATGAATACTGCGCAAAAATGTGCCGTCATCACAATAATGCGAATGTGCTTTGCCTGGGCGGCAGAGTTATAGGCAGGGAGCTTGCATTTTCTATAGTCGAAACATATCTGAAAGAAGAATTTGACGGCGGCAGACACCAAAAGAGAATAGACAAAATTCATGCACTTGAAAAATAGGAGTTAATTTATGGATTCTATAGTACAATTGATTGCGGATTCGCTGACAGGTATTTTGCCGCCTTATGTGATAGTCGCAATAATTTCAATGATACCGGTTTTGGAGCTCAGAGGCAGCATATTGGTTGCGCTTCCGATACTTCATACTAAGGTGCTGCTTACGTACATTGTGGCGGTTATTGCGAACATGATTCCGATTCCGTTTATAATTTTGTTTATAGACAAAATATTTGATTTTTTAAAAAGATTTAAAACAAGCGGCAGACTCGTCCGAAAGCTTGAAGAAAAAACTCTTGCAAAAAGCGATCAGATTAATAAATACGGAATATGGGGACTGTTTTTGTTCGTTGCGATTCCGCTGCCGGGAACCGGTGCATGGACGGGAGCGCTTTTATCTGTCCTGCTCGGAATAAAACCCAAAAAGGCGCTTGCGGCAATTTTTGCCGGAGTGGCAACCGCCGGTATTATTATGTCGGTGCTGGGTTATGGACTCTGAATGTTCACTGCATAAAATTCATAAACAAA
>CAKSFY010000017.1 GCA_934454035.1 uncultured Clostridia bacterium
AGCCTGCATGCTTTTTGTGCGTTTGGAGTAAGCTCGGATATATCGCGGCATGCGGTTGTGATGTTACTCATCGCTATCACTCTTTTCCTCGACTGTATTTTTCAGCTTATTGAGTATTTTTTGAAGCATTGGCGGTGCCGGTTTACCGCTTATTTTGGCAATGTTTTCAAGTATGGAAATCATTTCGTTAATCATCAGCCATACAGTAACTATCATGCCTACAAAATACGAAAGATTTATATGTATTCCTGCTTGTGCAAGTCCGACATATATCAGATAGTCAACGCCCATTGCAACGCATATAACAACCAAATAGCATACTTTTTTGATTATCCCGATAATTCCGACCTTGCTGTTCAGCTCATTTTTTACCCATGCCGCTGCCATGCCGGTAAGATAATCCAAAACCATAAAACACATTAATACCAATACCGGTATCGCTATTTTATACATATATGCCGTTATCCCTGCTACAATTGTGCTTATAATAAATTTATACAGTTTCATCTTCTGTGCCCTCCTCAAAATCTGTGACTTCTGCTTCGTTTACTCCGTTTTTTGCATTAATCATCTTTTGCAGCTCTGACAAATCTTCCTCTGTCAAAACTCCTTTTTCATAAAATCCGTTTGCATTGAAAATGACCTTGTAATCAGCCATTTTCCCGATTGCATTTTTAAACCCCTGCATTAAAAATTCTCTGTAATTAAACATTATTCGTTCCCTCCTTGTGCCAATATGGCATTTGTTAAATTGGTTATTACTTTATTGATGTCCTGATAATAGGACAATTCAATCTTTGACGGTGATATGGCGGTACTGCATTTTATATTATTTACATCGCTGTCAAGCGTTTTTAATTCTCCGCTGACGGTTATATCGCTGACTGTACTGCCGTTATATCTCTTTTTATTGATTACGTCTATGTATTCCTGTTGTGAAAGAGGCGTGTCAAGGCTTACCGTAACGGTATTGCTGAGATTATCTCCTCCGCTTATTGTGATAGAAATTTTGTACTTGTTATCTGCACTATCCAAATCTCCTACATTTCCATACGGCTGATATGGCGGCATTGTATCGGCAGTATACACACCCTTTACAATCTGTAAATCGTGCATTCTGACAATTCCGCCTGTTGTGTTTGTGCCGTAAACATATAAACCATAATAATTATCAATGTCAAAATCTTCGGGCAGTGTCGCTGTCTGTATGTTGTTTGTGTATTCACATAAAACCAGTGACGGAATACCGCTTTTTCGTGAAAGTAATGTAATTCTTCCGTACGAACCGACAAATTCCCCTTGTACCACTTCAACTGTCCTCGATGTCGTAACAGTGTCCCCTGCCTTTAAACCTGTCATCGACATAAATTGGCTCATTTCCATTGCCATTACTGAATAGCCGCTGACATCAAAATAATTCTCATCGGGGTGAAGTTCAAATCTGGAATTTGTAAGCAAATTCATATTGAACAAATTATGCCCACCGTAGATTTTGCACTCCAATAACGGCTCATTTGCAAGACTGTCATTTAATGAAATCGGATACTTCGCAACATCTGCATGTGGTACGGATTGCTTTTTCAAAGCTTCAAGTGCCGTTTTGCTCGCCTTTGTATCGAGTCCGTCCGTTGTGCTGTAGACCTTGTCCGAAATGGTGTGTACGGTATTTGTCAAATAGGTTAATGCTGTTTGGTCGGCTTTTTTTGCTAAATAATATTGCACCCACTCAACAGCAGGGACTTCTTTTGTCGGGGTGATTCTGTCCTCGGTCGCGATATAAAACGTGTATACAGACTTTGAGTTTTCATCGGGGTTATCAATATAGCTAATTAACCCATATCCGTCTTTTTTATCCACCTTATCAGCTATTTTACCGTCCAAATCGGCAGATATTGCAGATTGGTCGGCTTCTGTCCAGTAGTCTTTCCCCCTTATGGGAGTATATCCGTCCGCACCTTTGTCACCGACAGAAATCACACCGCTGTCAACATACTTCTGCTTTTCGGCATCGTATACATACCAATGCTTGTCAGATTCGTTTATGTACGGAATAACGCTCGCCGCTGCCTTATTGATTTGCTTAAGATATTCCTCCCAAACATCGGGAGTGGGTGTCTCGGGAGTGTCACCCTCTTTGTATGCTCCGATACTCACTAAAGCAGTGACCGGATTGGTTGAAATGCGAATGTATTCCGTCTCGCTCGCGTTTGTACCGAACACTCCGATGGCGATATTGCCGCTCTCGGTCAAAACTTCCTTCGGTATAAAACAGCTGCCGTCTTTTATCTCAATTGTGTATGTCCTGTCCTTTCTGGAAAAGACCGCGAATTTTGCAAGCTCAGCCCATTCGTCCGAAAATGTGAAATTACACTTGTAATAGTTCACATTCCCCGATATCGGCTTTGCTATGTCCGATGTGAGTTTGTCGGACGCTATTGTGAAATTTATATCCATTGTTACGCCTCCTTAAATAAAGTATATTTGCAAACTGTGCTTAGAGTTCGAACCACCTGAAGCGTAAATATATATTTTTCCGTCACTTTTTTTCAGGTAGATGTATCCCTCGGAATACCTATAGTTCAGCTCGGTGTCTTTAATCAATAATTGTGCGCAATACGCGCCATAGTTGCTATAATATACGGCAGCTAATGAATATTGATTGTCAAAAACTGTATCAATTAAGGCTTTACCTTTTGGAATCGTCAATTCTTTGTCATACTGATAAACTGTTTTTCCTGCCGGCAATGTCACCTTTGCTATGGAGTATTCTCTTTCGTCTGTCAACACATTATTTTCTACAGTACATAGCATAACCGTATCCATATTTTCAGCAGGTGCATCTTCATCACTTACAAGCCGGATACTGTTTAATGCGGTATCGTTATAGGCATAAATATAACGCTTGACAGCTGATGAAGTATAGGCAATTGTCTGCGCCGTATCAATCCTCATTTTTGCGCCCGAATTGAAAAATATAAGTCCTGTATCAACTGTTATATTTCCGTCCGAAAGTGTACACTCACAAGCATTTTTTACACCTATTGCAATGCCCTTGCCGACTATTGCCGCCGTTATGTCGTTAAGCTTGTCAACATTATATGCAGTATTATCGGCAAAATTGGTAAATGTGGGCTTTCCCAAATCAATGGCTATTTGGTTTAAGCTTGCCGCCGTTACTGTCTGATTGTCTAAAAATTCACTCATTTTTATAACCTCCCTTTGATTAGCTTGCGAATAATATTTTCTTTTGGTTCACCGAATGTCGGCGTGACCTTTATTTCGCTTGCCGTAAATGATTCCGAAACCTCGGTTATTTGCCTTGTAAAGCTTATTGTTTCGCCGAAAATTTCAATTTTTATCGTCACAAAATCCCCTAAAAACCACTCAGATTTATAATCATCGGCGCTGAAAAGCTCTGCCGTAGCGGCTTCTGTGATTTTTTCAAGGCTTTCCGCCCACTTTTCGCAATCTCCGACTTTTTCTTTTCTGCCGAATCCGTTTGGCTCGGTTTCATCATTATAATAAAAAACTGTATATTGAGGAAACTCAGCTTTTTTATATTCTTTAAAAGCTCCGTCACTAAAGATAACTTCCCCCAGCAGAATATAATAAACTGTATCCGTATCGGATTTACTGCTTCCGTATTCGATTGACATGGTTTTGGTTGTCAAATTGTACGCGGCGTAAATATTCGGTATCGATGGCGTGTTTATAATATTTTCGATATCATCAGCTATTTCAAATCTTGCTCCGTCTTTAAAATAAATAGTTCCGCCTTTTAGCTTCGTGAGAAATCTCGAGCCGTTTTTTGTGGTTTCCACAAAATCAAAACCCTCCGATTTTGTCTCACACACCGCAACATTTCTTTGAGACAATGCGTCAAGCAAATATTCATAATCGGAAATATTTTTTCGGCGCAAGCTGTAAACAATATCCCGATACTGCGGAATACAAACATCAAACAGCAGATTTGCTCCGGATACAGTTATATCATATCCGATTTCATTATCCTCGCATATCTTTTTAAAGTGGTTTTCCACACTGTCAAGAGATGTGATATCATATTCAATATCATTGCCGCGCCCCTGCGTTGCCGCAACGGTCAAATTTTTATATTTTCTTGTACCGCTTGTATTATCGGACATTATATTCTTTATAACTGTTTCAGCTTTACCGCTGTAGGCTTTTTTGTCGGCTATGCGATATAATGCCACCGCCTTTAAATCGTATCCGCGCACAGTCAGTGAATCATCATTTTTGCTGATATACTCAATAATCCCATACCTGTCACCATACCGAACAAAATTACCCCTCTTAATGTGGTCGTATTTTTTATTCGGAAGAACAACAGTAAAGCTTCCGCTTTCGGTAAAACGGCTCACCCATGTTACGGATTTACATTTCGGAACAGTTTCGACAATATTAAAATCATCATCAAGGATTCGCAGCATAAGTCACACCCCCATCCATTTTTTATAGTATTCCATACTGACATTAATTGCAGATGAGCTGTTATTATTTAATCCCTTAATAATATTTACCCCCGGAACAATTTTAAAGCTTTCAAAATCATTAAGAGAGTTTATAATATTTGTCGTGCCGTTTAATGTGGCTTTATAGGATTCACAGTCAATTACAATCATATCGCCCGGCGATAATGTAAAATTGCTCAATTGAATGTACTCTCCTGTTGTATCATTTAAAATTTTTACCGTGCCGCTTTCAGCTCTTGACCCTGCCATAATTTTTATGATCGGATAAAAATCAAAACCGCTGTCGTTTAAAATGCTTACTTCTGCCGTACGCGACGTAAACACACAAGGAAGTGTGAAAGAGGTTGTAAATTCATTCCTCCGCGATACAATGGGAATTGGGGTTATTTCGTAATCCGTCCAATAGAAAGACGGAATTGTAATGCTCAGTACAAAGGGCATGTTCCAGTATGCCGAAATGCTTCTTTTCCCAAACTCGGGCATTGCGTCATTATATGCTTTTGCTTTATACTTTCTGATTCCGTCAAAAAATACTATCGTCCGCTCCGCTTTCGGATAACATGCAAGTATCAGCCTTTGTTTAAGGGAGTCCAGTTCTGCCGCCGATTTTGCCAAAATATAACCGGTTATTTCAAAACTTCTTGCCGAGAAAAATATATTGTCAAATTCCGCTCCGTCACTGCTTATATATTCATGCTCGGTACGTCTGACCGTTCCGCCGCCGATACCCGAAATATCGTTAAAAATATAGTTGTGACCCTGCCCGATAATGACATCATCAATTTGTATATACCTGTTCATCACAATTCGCCTCCCAGCCATATAGCATTGGCAATCTTCCGCCCCAGGGAAGTCATGTCCTGCTGAGGTCCGACATTTGATACATTTACATTAAAATTATTTGTCCTGGAGTTATTGACGCTGTTATTTGTCGTTCCTGCCATACTCGGTGAAAAACCGCCGAAATCTATCGACATTATTTTTTTAATGCTTTCAAGCACGGACGCCATTTGTTCAGAAAAACCTTTGCCGAAATATTCCGCCGCTGATTTGCCGACGTCTTTAAATTCGTCCGGAATGCCTGATAAAATATTTTTTATTTCCGTGTTGAAATCCTCCGACATTTGGGATAATTCTTTTGAGTAACTCCGCTCCGCTCCACTTTGCACTTTAGCAGAAAGAGCTTGATATCCTTTAATAGCTTCTTTGAGTTCTTCATCATCAGCATTCTCGATGACATCAATAAGCTTGCCTCCTTCACCATACGGCGATGAACGTATTGTATTCAAAAAATCATTTAAGCCGTCCTCATCTTCTCCAAATGCCTCTTTAAGTCGTGCAGACTGTGCTTCAAGCCTTTTAAAAAATTTTTCTGTATTTTCATTTTCTGCCTTAAAATTCTTTAAAGAGTTCATCTCGATTTTTTTGTCACCGTAAATAAGTACAGTTGTATCATACAAGCTATCCGGTTTTAATGCATTTTCAAACGATTCTGTTAATTGTTTTCTTTGGTTCAAGTAATTCTCGGTTGTACTCTCAATATCCTTTGACACGTCCGACATTACTTTTTTTAGCTCATCAGCTTTATCACGCTCGTATTTGATTATTTCCTTTGTATACGTCCACCAATCGGAAGAACCTTTTTTCAAGTAATAATCACGTATTTCCGCAAGCTTATTATAATAGTCTTTCTGCGTAATAAAGCCGTAGGACAAATCCTCCTTAAGCGTTTTAAGCTCATCGTCAAAGGCTTCTTTCATCTTGTCGACTTCTTTTTTTGTGGATTTTGAAGCGGATTTCGCAGCCTTGGAAGCTTTGTTCGCCGTATTGCCTGCGGTAAAGCCTAAGTCTCCGAGGTAATCTTTTGTTTTGTTAGCACCATCGCCTATATTCGCAGTATATTCAGCAATTTTGTTTGTATATTCACCTATCCTGTCATTAATTTTAGATATACTTTCATTATTTGCAGTCACTGCTTTGTTTAAAGCATTTATCTGAGCTGCCTTTACGACTTTATCATTATTTCGTATCGCTCCGCCGCTCCTTGAGCCTGCGAGTGAAAAAGACGGTCTCGTTTTTTCGCTTTCCATTTTTGAGATTTGTTCCTCTATATCTTGATTATTGGCTTCAATCTTGATTCTTTGATTCGTTAATTCTGTTATCTGCTGTGAATACGCTTTTGCATATGCAAGATTAATATAATCATTAGCCAAACTTTGAACGACTCCGCGTTGTATATTCAATCTACCTGTTTCATCATCAAGGCTAAGGTTTAAATCAGGAATTAAGTTATTCAACTGATTAATAATTGAATGCATTTCCTCTTTTGTCTTTGTAGTCTTATTGTCTTGCCCCTCTAAAGAATAGAGCCTATCTATGAGGTCGTTAACGGTGTTGCTCTCAGCAGCAATTGAATTTTCCGTTTTATCAAGAGATTTTTGCATATCTTCTGTTTCAGTAGCAAGTTGTCTTGATTCCTTAGTTAATTCTCTGGTTTTTTGCGCGGCTTCATCAGTTGCTGCTGCATATGCATACGTTGCAACACCTATCGCAGCAAGTGAGCCAATCACTAGTCCTGCCGGCGGCGATTTTAACATAGAAAACAACGCCGTAACCTTTCCATTACATGAACCGAGCGCTTTTGACAGAGTGCCGATAGATGTTATAGTATTCCCCATAAAAACCAATAGCGGCGGTCCTGCCGCCGTTATCGCTAGTACACCGGCAAGCAGCTTCTTTTGACCGTCATTTAATTGATTGAACCATGTCAGAAGCTGCGCGACTTTTTCACGGATTGCCGTCAGAATAGGCTCGACGGTTGCTCCCAGCTGCGCAATTGCTTCATTCCATTTTTGGGTTGCTTCTCTGCTTGCGATTACGTCGGCATTCATGCTTTTAAATTTAATTGCCGCTTCTTGGTATAATGTCGTTAATGTCCCTGTTATAAGCTGGCTTCGCTCCTGCTCGGAATTGCATTTTTCCAGTTTTTCATTAAATGCATCCTCCGAAACTCCTGCCCAATTAAGCGCATCCGCCAAAGGTCCGGTAACTTTACCGACTTTCGCCGTTTCATTTGCCGCCTCGGTCAGCCCCTCTATAGGCAGGCTATCGCCGAATGTTGCCGAAACACCGGCGCATATTGTACTCCAGTCTGCAAGCTCTTGCTCGGAATTACACAACTTTGCAAGGTGATTTACCGCCTCAACGCTTCGGTCGCTCTCACCCAGAATAACATAAAAATCATTATACGCTTTCTTTGCCGATTCGGTCGTTTTCCCTGCCGAAACAAATGCCGATTCAAGACGGGACATATCCTCTCTGTAATCTCTTGTTTTCTCAGTAGCTAAAACAATACTTGCTCCCAAACCTGTAATGGATTTTGATACAGTCATCCCTTTTTTTCCGATTTCGGTCATTTTATCTCCCGTATCTTTAAGCTTTTCACCAATATTTTTTAAATTCTCACTTGTCTGTGCAAATTTGCTCGCGCTGGTTTTAAGAGATTTTAACTTATCTTCTGTTTTTTTGATTTCTTCCTGCAGCTGTTCGTATGCCTTTAATTGGTCTGCCGTTCCGTTTTTTATTACCTTGTCGGCTTCTGTCTTGGCTTTTTTCAATGATTCAAGCTTTTGCTTTGTGGTATCGATTTCGCTGCTTAAAAGCTGTTGCTTTTTGGCAAGCAAATCTGTATTTTTCGGGTCAAATTTAAGTAAGCGCTCAACTGTTTTCAGTTCGTCCTCGGTTGATTTTATTTGCTTATCAACCTTTTTTAAACTTTCTGTTAATTCGCTTGTCTCGCCGCCGATTACAATATTTATCCCCTTAATATAATCATTTTTTCTTGGCATATTTTCACATCCTTTCTTTTTGAGGTATAAAAAAATCACATCCCGAAAGATGTGATAAAATTTTGTTTTTCAGTTGACATTTTTATTTTTATGTGGTAATATATTAATAGAAAAGGCAAGACCTCAAACGGTTATGCCAACAATAGATTATTTAGTAAAATAGCTCTTCATTGGCGTGGGGGCTATTTTACTTTTATAGTAAATGTTATTACAAACACAATTATTAGAAATATAGTTCTTAATATGTATTTTTTCATAACAGCCACCTCCTTTCCCGACTCATATAAATCGGTACAAAGAGTGGCATAACCGCCCAGCTTTTACACTGTTTAAAAGTCTTACCTTTTCATGTCGGATTGCTCCGACTTTTTTATTTTACCATATTATTTTGAATTTTGCAAGTATTATATTATGCGCTTGCTTTACTTTGCTCTATTACGGGCAGAATGTCATTGTCTTTCAGCAGTTCATAAATAAACAGCCTGCCTTTTTGCGTCCATTTTGTTTCCATTACAATATCGGGGTTTCCGTCAGAACGTGTAATATCTATAGTTTTTGAATGAGTATATCCCATATTATGATATTTACTGTACAGAAGCCATTGACCGCTTTGCTTGTATTGGACACCGTATGTATTAAGCAGCTTATTCATTTTGTTTCCGCTCATGCCATAATCTTTCGCAATCTGCGTTATTGTAACCAATCCTTTATTATTTAGAATGGTATCAACATAATTCGCCTTAGGCTGCAATTCGCCTATAATCTGTTGCTGTTGATAGTTCACTGTCAAAAGCCGTTGTTTTTCTTCTTTCTCTGCTTTAAGCTGCTGAAATACGCTTATTGCAAAATCGGGATTGGCAAGCAGCTCATCGGTCGCATACATGCCATGCTTGCGGATTGTCGGCAGCACTTCCGATGTTACCCAACGCTTGAAGCGTTTTGCGTTCGGGAGCTTACTGGATAAGATAAGAGCGTATAAACCGGATTCATTTATACAAACTGATTTCTGCTCTCTGCCGATGGCGTCACGAATCGTTACTCCATCTTTTTTATCTTCTTCGTCAATGTGGTCTATGAGAGCCTTTCGTGTATTACTATAACCCAACACTTCCGCAACATCTTTTCCCACAAAATACGGCTCATTATTAATCTCTACCGTTCTTATACTTCCAAATTCCGCATTTTCAAATATTTTTAATTCATTCATTATAAATTACCTCCAATATTATTAGTTCTGCTTGTAAGCTCGTGCATTTTCCTCCAAATGATATTAAGCTTTTCAGTCTGTTGGCTGATATTTTTAATATAATCAAATAAAATATCGTGTTTTATTCTTGTACTGTCAAAATAAAAAATTTTTTAAGAAAAAACCACGCTCAAGCTTGAGTGTGGTATCAACAAATTAAAAATTATCCACAAAGTCCGCAACCTCTGCTTCTGTTGCTTCTCTTTCGCCGCTGTCCTCCGGTGTGAGCATATCCATATCCAGAGATTTTTCCGTAAATATATCAAAGAGCATACCGACGGACAAAAGGTCAAGGTCACGAACGGAAATTCCGATTTCCGCCGCACGCAAAAGAATGAGCGAGGTAGTTATTTTTCGGCTATCTTCTGCTTGTTTTTTTTTATATCGACAACCGTTTCCATGTTCTCATTCCACAAGGACAAAAGTTCCGGCAGAATCTCGCGGATTGCAAAGACCTTGAACCCGTCCAGCCATTCGCCGATGTCATTCGGGACAGAGTTATCTGCCTGCTTAGCCATTACATATGCAATGTTTTCAAAAAGCTCAAGGTCCGGTATTTCGATATTTGTCTTTTGTGCCGCTTCGGCAAGTCGCGCAAGGTCAATCATTAAATCACGTCTGAACTTCATTCGATATATTCTGAGCGTGTTCGCAGTTGCCTTGAATTTTATGTCCCTGCCGTCAATTTTAATTACTTTTTCCATGTTGCATTATCTCCCTTAGGCAGTTGTATCAATTACGGAAACCGTAACCGTGCGTGTCTGTGAATTGCTGAATGTGAACAATAGCTGTGTCGTTCCCGTTCCCAACGTTGCAAGATAAGTTAATTTTATCGTTACAACTCCCGACGCTTCGGTATAGTGCGTTGTCTTAGTGAGAGCTGTTCCGTTGTTTTTAATGCTTGACAGCGTTGCACTGCCCAAAATATTAACAACAACGTCCTTTTGATTTGCAGTCGCTTTATCAAACACAACGTCCGTAGGCGATACAACAAATGCAGGTTGTCCGGAGGTCAGATATACGTTTTTATACCAGTTGGTATAAGCCGAATCGCCCTCGTTGACCTTTGCCTTGATATTTCCCGTATCTCTTGCAGGACCTGCCGTGAGAGAAATTTTATCGGATTTTGCGTCAATTTTATCACCCTTTGTGCTTGCTTCTATATCCGGCTTTGTTACCGAACAGCTGTAGAATGCAAATCTTGTCTTATTTTTATCGCCCGACATTTCAAAGAGCAGAGCAATTTTCTTCGGAATTGCGTCCTTGTTTTCAATAATGACACCGTTTGAATCCTTTGTTTCTCCCAGTACGTCCGTACGAAAATCATCATCGGTATCCAAAAGCTCGACTTCAATATCATATCCCTTATTGTCGTACATTGTAACGTAATCGGAAATATCATCGGCGGCAATATCTTCTTTCTCAACATTTGCTTTACCCGACATGGATACCGCTCCGTAAATTCTTTTCGGAGTGCCATATGTAATACTGCCGTCCGCGCCCTCGTTTACTATTGCATAATGCGTATTTGTTAAACCGTATTTAATTTTATTCATTGTTTATCTCTCCTTTAAATAATTTCGATTGTGTAAATAACCTCATAAATATTTTCACTTTCAATCAGTCCAACCTCATTGAAAGTATAGAAAATTTCATTTTCTGTCAGAATGTCCTCTAAAAGCTTCTCATGTTCGGGTGATTTTTTTGCGGTGTACAATTCAATATCAATTTGCTTGGCTTCGGTATATATTTCATTATCCGCATATATAGGTGTGCGCGCTGTTTCGATATATGCGATATATGGCAGAGATGGAGGACCGTCATCTATATCAAACCAATCATAAGCAACAGGTAAGCCTGTTTTTTTGAGTATTGTATTAAGTTGCTTTAATGTCATTTCTGTAACTCCTTTTTGATTTCTTCGCCGAATTTGCGAACCTCTTCTCGTGCCGGCGCCCAGTGAGGAAAGCCCCTTGTTTTGCCAAATATTCTATTCCCATGCGAGCCGTTACGTATTAAATGAGGATCTTCCAAAAGCCATGTAAGCTGATATTTTTTATTTGAAATACGATTTTGTTTAAAACCTTTCTTTTCAACAACTGTCTGTTTTCTAAACCCTCTTTTATATTTTCCTGTTCGTTTAGGCATATTAGGATTTTTTTTCAGACTATTGATAACTTCATCTGTTTTTTTATCTATTGCCTGCTTGATAGTTTCATCAACTTCACATGAGTAATCTTCAAGAGCACCGGCTATAGTCCTGGATAGTTCATCAACGTTAATTTTTATATCAGCCATTGCCGCTCCTCCTTTCCAGATAAAGTTCAGTCATGCCGCTGTCCGACCTTTCATATGTTCTGTAAATACTGTAACGGCTGCCGTCAAGTTCTGCTTCTCTTTCACCGTCATATTCAAAACTCCACACCAAAATCTGCAGCGCAGGCTTGAAACCCGACTGCGCAGCTTTGAAAAACTCATTCTGCCCGGAGGTTGAAACCTCGGCATAAACCGCCTTTTTTGTTTCTTCCTTTATGCTTACGCCTATATCGTTCTGCGTGACCTTTGTTTTAATTAAATTAACTTTTACACTTCGCATTTATAATCACCCGATAAGCTTAACGCTCTTTTTAAATTCTCATATGCTTTTTGATACCGCTCCGCTTTATCATCATTCCGAAAATATGATTTGCAATAAAATATTACCGCCCTTTCAATCAGTGGGTCATTCGAAACGGAGGTGTTGACACCTGCCACGTTTAACTCACGTAAGCAGGCGTCAATCAATCCTTGCAAGTCATCATTAAAATCATCTGACGATATAGCCATTGCTAATTTTACTTTGTTCAGCATGGCGAATCACCTTACGAGGATTTCTTTGTCAGCGTAACAAGCGAATTTGTATCAATTGCTTTACCGTCGGCAAGCATAATGGCTTTTGTGACCTTATCGTCCGTATCGTTATCCTCAAAGGTCTTGACAGTCATTTGCAGATTGGTATTAAGCAAATAATCGGACATTCTGAAAATTGCCGCGACAATTGTATCTTCCGTAACGGTTGCAGCATAATCGGACATATACGGATTGCAGATAACGGTTCTGCCCAAAAGTATACGTTCGGGTTTACCTCCGATACCGTAATTCACTCTTGCTATCGGCTGACCGTTTGAATCTACAAGTCCGGCAAACTCCATAAAGGTTTTCTTTGTCATAAGATATACCGCTCCGTCCTCATAACCCTGTGGGAGAGCGGCTTCCATTTCGCACAATGTCTTATATGACGGCGAACCTGTTTTTGCAATTGATAAAGCTTGACCTGTCGGCGCGGTTTCTGTCAAAATGCCCTTAGGCTGTCCGCTGCCCGAACCGCTTATAATCGCCTTTTCGAGCGCCTTAACCATTGCTTCTGCAACATTGTTGATTAATGTCTTTTCAAATATCGGCAATGCAACCGTATCAACCTCAAGCGATACCGATACAATGCATTTAAGCTTGTAATAGCTAAATGTTATGCTGCCGGTTGCCTTTTTCTGTCTGTCACCCTTTGCACCCTCGGAAAGCCATGTTGCGGTAGGCTTTGCGGAAGATGTCGGAATCGACAATCCGCCTTTATATGATGTCTGAGTGACAAGCGGCAATATCATGCCTACGGCTTCCATCTTTTCAATGATTTTTTCCATGATGGTTGTAGGAATGGTTGCCCCGACATCTGATGTCTTTGTATTTGCGTCCGCATTTTTGAACTCTGCCGGGATTGCAGTTCCGTTTAATGTATAATTCATGAATGCTTTTCTGTATTCGATACTGTTGTGAATATCCTCGTTACCTTCCGTAGACGCAATAACACCGGCTGAAATAATTCTTCCGAAAGCTCCGCCGTTCGCACCCGACAACGCTTTATGATTTGCCTGTGCAGTTGCATAATCGTTATATGCATTGTCAAGCTCGGGAATCTGATTGTTCATCACATCATTCGCCTGTTCTATTTCGCCGTTTTCGATGTGCTGCTCTGCCATATCAAGGAGAGCCTGTCTCTGTGCTTCATAATCTTCTCTGTTTTGAAATTTCATTTTAGTTTCCACCTTTCAATTTTAATAATTTTAATTTTGCTTTTGCAATTAAAAACTCCGCATTGTTTTCATCAACAACCGGAGTCTTTATAGCATTTTTTAATTTGTTCACCGCCGATAACGGTAATAAATTTGACAGCGACGCCGCCAATTGCAGGTTACTGTTATCCGCAATTTTGTCAATCAAGCCTTTTTCAACCGCTTCTTTTGCCGGAAGCCAGCTTTCCGCGTCCATCATCGCAAGCGCTTCTGCTTCGGTCATGCCTGTTTTTTCGATATACGCCGCCGCTATAGCTTTATTCGCTTTTTGCAGGGTTTCGGAGGTTTTATCCATATCGTGATAATCTCCGCTTGCAGATGTTGAAACATTATGTACCATAACCATAGCCGTCGGCGCAATGTCGCTTTTTCCTGCGCAAGCTATAACGCTCGCAGCCGATGCCGCAAGACCGACCACATGAATATTAACTGTACCTTTATACGAACGCAGAGCCGAATATATGGCGCTGCCTGCAAAAATATCACCGCCGCCGCTGTCAATATAGACATCTATCGGCTTGCCCTCGGCTTTTTCTATGCAGTCTGTCACATACTTCGGACAAGTGCCGTCCATTTCAAGATACTCATAAATCCATGCATAATCGTTTGGAATAATAGTTCCTTTAATGTCAATCCTCATTGTTCTCACCTCCTTCCTCTACCGCAATACCGGTATCCTTACGTCTCAGCGGCTTATCGCCGCCCTCAACCGGCGCAAGATTCATTGTTGCCCTCCATTCATTCGGAGTTAACGCACCTCTGTCAACCATTGCCTGCAATGCAAGCTTTGTCGACAGACTTGCGCAGGACAGATTGCTTGCTTCAAATATTATCGAATTGCCGAAACCTCGCTCATTACGGGTAAATAATTTTCGGGTAAATTCATTTGACATTTGCAGCGCCAATGGCTCAATTACAAGCTCATAGAATGTATTCCATTCATCTTCTGTCGCAATCGATTGAACAATTTTTTCGTTGGTATTAAAGAATGCATAAAGTCTTTTGGTTGTTCTGTCGCTCACCGCCGCGTTCGGCACATAATCCTTTGGCTCTATTCTTATAGCGTCCGCCTTGGCGTCAACTCCTGCCGCTCCGATTCCTCCGCCGTCTACCGACAAATAATTTTTGACAAATTCCTCGACATTCTTTTTCAAATCCTCCGGTCGAATTGTGCTGTTGAATTTCAACAGCCAACTCACAACACCGCTGTTTTTGATAGCGTTTATTATTCCGCGGTCGGTAGTTCCTACAACCTCCATAAGGCTCGTCAGTGCCTTTGCCGGAGATTCTCCGAAAATGTCGTTGTTGTTAAAATCATTGCGCAAATGAATAATATCTCTGTAGTCAAACACCGCCTGTTTTCCGTTGTCAAAAAAGAATTTCAAAAACAAAAGTCCGTCCGTGAAAATTGCTTCCGCAGCAGTTGCCGGAATCGGGTACAGACCGCACGGATAACCGAAATCATCACGCAATATCAAAATAAATGCGTTATTATTAAGCGCTAACTGCGTTGCTATTTTCTCCTGCATGACCTGCCCCGACATAAACGGATTCGGTTCTTCGAGTAAAAACCTTATATACGGCTCGGGATTTGTTTTTATCCCGGCTGCATTTACTCTGATATGTTTTGCCGCCAGCTTACCGATTGCCTTTGCTTGGGGTCTTATGCAAGCTCTTATGATGTCAGAGTGATACAGTTTGCCGTCCCATTGGTAAAAGCCGTTTCCTCTTTCAGTAACCATTGTCATATAGCTTGTCTTTTTTTTGAACAGTCCCATGATAAACACCTCCTTTCCGCTAAATTAAGCTTTGATATTCCTCCATATGATTCTCGTAAACGGTATAAGCGTCCAGAAGTCCGGCAAGACCGTCAATTCTTTTTGTTGCCCTTGTGCCCTTGCACGGCTGAATATTATCGTTTTTGTCACGCTCTACAGACGTGTTTGCAATGCACCACTTCAAAATCGGGTTATTGTTATATACAATCCTTTTCGAACAAAGGTCAGCGCCCAACGATTTCATTGGTGAAGAAAGCGTCTTTTTGCCTTGGTGTACCGGCACCATTGCCGCAGGGCCGAAAACAGATTTCATGTCCTCCACAAAATAAGTCGCGCTCCATGCGTCATAGCCTATATACGGCAGATATATGTCATATACATTCTGTATTTCCTCAAACCATTCCTTGACAAATTTGTAATGAACCTTATTTCCGGGAGTAACTCGCATTAATCCCTGATCAACCCATTTATCATAGGGGATTTTATCTTCATGCGTTCGTCTTTCAAGCAAATCCTCAGGCAGCCAATACATTTGGAGTACGTATATTTTATTATCATTAGGCACTTGAAATATTACCGTTCCGTTTGTTAAGTCGGTAGTGCTTGAAAGGTCGCAGCCGCCGATTCCGTACCTCGGTTTAAGCTTTGTTACATCAAATTTTTCCGTATTGTTTATATCCTCAAACGGCAGCCAGCTTTCGGAAGATGTTTCACGGATATTAAACTCTTTGCATACAAGATTTTTCACTAAAGCGCTGTTTTTCTTTGCTTTTTCCACTTTATCGCGCAAAGTGTTATAATTTTTTATCGTACCCAGTCCCGGATTTGCTTTTTTCCAGCACTCGGGATTTACCCATTCTTTGCGCTCGTCAAGCTCATAGATAAAAGGGATAAAATGTTCATCTTTATATCCCGTTTCATCAAAATATCCGTTTATTATCCGCTCCGCTTCCTCATATTTATCATCATAAATATCCTCTCGCACAGTTCCTGCCGTAGATGTAATATATATAAGCGGCTGCTCTCGCGCAATAATTCCGTCAGCGATAATATCATATAATGCCCTGCCGTTTTTCCATTGGTGGATTTCGTCCATTAATGCGCCGTGAATATTTAGTCCGTCAAGTGTATCACTGTCACTGGAAAGCGGCTTGAAAACGCCTTCATTAAAGTTTTCGCTTGAAAGTTCGGCAACAAGCGGCTTTATTCTTTTAAGAAGCGCAGGCGATTTCTTTACCATTCTTTTGGATTCTGTCCATATGATTTTTGCCTGGTCCTTTTTTGTTGCAACTGCATAAATTTCTGGTCCGGGTTCTCCGTCACCGATAAGCAAATACAAGCCGACACCCGACGCAAGCAGTGATTTTCCGTTTTTCTTGCCGACAATTAAAAGGCTTTCCCGGTACTTTCGCAATCCGTTTATATCAACAAATCCGAATATAGTTGCAAGGTGTGCCTTTTCCCACAATTCAAGCCTTACCGGCTTACCGCCGAATTTTCCTTTTGAATGCTTGCAATAGTTTTCAAAAAATTCTATAACATGATTTGCCCGTTTTGCGGAATAAAAATATTCGTTCGGATTATGTATGTCATATACTATTTTTTTGTATGTCTGCCTTATTTTTTTACTTACAATTTCCTCACCGTTTTCGATTTTTTCCCAATACTCCAATATAGGGTTGTATGCGAGCGGATATCTGTAAAGAGTCATAAGTCCTCACGCTCGTTTACAAAATCATTAAATCCGTCGTCATCGGCTCGTTTTACCTCTGTTCGGGGGAGTAAATCCGTCAATTGTTTAATTGCTTTTTGATATGACGCATTCATCGTGTTGTATAAATCCGCTATCGGGCGCTTGCGGTCATACGGCTTTTGATCGCCTTGTGAAAATTCCTCCGTGAATCCGTTTTCGTTCAGGTCCTCCTCAAATTCCTCAAGACTGATACGCATATATGCGGCTCGCTGAATCAACCCTTGAACAACGCTTATTTTTTCTTTGTCCAAATCCTTGTAAATGTTTTTCAAGCGCCGTTCTTCTTTTTTTATTCTGCTTTCTTTTCCCTTGTCCGACATATTCTCATCCCTTTCCTTACTTCCGTTTTTATGCTATAAAATCCATATATTTTTGGCAAAATCAATTTAATTTCTTTCAAAATCAGCAAAAAAAGTATTAAAAAAACAGCCTTTTCGGGCTGATTTTATTTGGTACATTATTTGTAGATATTTTATTATGGGGAGGGGGGTCACGTGCGCGACCCGTGTATTACAGAAAGGTTGGGCATTCGGTCAGTTTTGCGAAAATCCCATTTTTGAAACAGGGGGGCTATATCTTGCGAATCACGTCCCCGTTATCATCAAATTCCACAAGTAAGCCGCTCCGCTTCACAAAAGCATGAGCTTCTTCTCGGTCATGGCAGGTCTTACACTCATATGATAAATTATCAAAACTCAAAGTAATTTCCGGGGTTGTAATATTATCCGGTGTTAATATAATTTTATGATGAACGATATATCCCGGTTGCTCCCGGCATTTCTCACACAATCCGCCGTCAATCATAATCCGCTCCGCTATATATGCAGCTCTGCACTTCTGCCATGCCTTACTGCTGTAAAACTGTTTTGCGTATTCCTTTGCCATTCTATCCGCTCCGTTCAGATATAGCCATAAAAAAGAACGCCCACATCAGGGACGCTCTTTCTTGAAAGGAAGTCGTGTTATGACATCTCGTTAGCTATATTATTTCATGATAATATTATAGCACAGAAAACGGGACAAACGGGGACAAGTTTTAAAATTTTTTGATTTTTTTTAAAAAAAGACTTGACATATGTGTACATATATGATATAATATATATAGAAAGTGAGGTGAGACAATGAAGCGAGATAAAAAAAGTGACAAGGCTGCTCTAATCAACCTTATCACTGCAACAATTAACTTAATAGTCTTAATAATCAGACTGTTAAGTGAGGGGAAATAAAAATCCCCTCGCCCCTCGGGGCAATTATATTATATCATTTTCGCTTCGCAATGTCAATGAAAAATTTCACATTTGCAATATCTGTTATTGCTCTTATTCTATCGGTTGTTAATTTGGTATTGACGGTATGGAGGTTATAACAATGGCAGCAAACACATCTGCTAAGGTTATTCAGCGTTATAAAAACAAAGTCTATAAAAGGGTTGTTGCAGACTTGCCTAAAGACCTTGTTGCACGCTGGGAGGAAAAATTGCAATCGGATAATATCGGCAAGTCCGAATTTATCAGAAATGCAATCAAGGAGTATTTGGGTGAGGAATAATCCTCGCCCTTTGCCTTTTACGGATATTTTCTTAAATGTCGGTTATGCCTTTTCTTAACTGCTTCTACCGTATTACCGCCGCCTATTTCAGTTGCAACCCTTTTCCAACTCGGTTTATATCCGCCTTTGATGTATCTTTCCTCAAATATCCGCCGTGTAAGACTGTCATCAATGGAAAATATATATTCCTCTATCCGCCGCTTTCTCTGCTTGAGAGTATGTATACGCTCCAATAACACTCTGTTTCGGTATGTATCTTCAAGCCCCGAAACTGTCATTGTATGCTGAGTGTACGGAAATTCACTGTCTGAGCCTTTTACCGCTCCATGCAATATCTTTGTTTTAAGCTCGATATTCTTTTCCGTCAGCTCCTTGCATATACTCCTGTATTGCCTTAACTCCTTGACCGTCATATCATCACCGTCCTGTTTCAATTTCCCGTGAATTTCCTGCGTGCCTATGTACAAGTATAAGCCTGTCCGAGAATACTTTTGCCACAAGCCAATCATCTGAATCAAGCCGTGCCGCTTGTATCTGCTTCCGCTGCTTTACTGTCGGATTCTTGCCCTGTTTCATTTTATACCTCCTCTACATAACACCAACCTTGCGGTGGACGTTTTATTCCGAACTCGCTCAATTCTTTCGGCTTATCATAAATTTTAAGGTTAGATATATGCCAACCATAAAACTCTTCTATACCAGTCCCGACATACTTTCGCATTTCTTCCCATGATACGCAGGATTGTTCACATAGCCAATTTTCTTTGTATTTTGCATCCTCGTTGGTTGCAACTGTTTCGTAGTCACACTCACCACATTCGAAATAAAGGTCACAATCTTTTATGATTGTCTGTATTCTTTCAAAGGTTTCATCGTCCCAAAACTCACTCTCAAATTCTGTTATTTCATCGCATATAAACTCACCTATGACTTTACCATTGCATTCTCCTTTAAAATGTAGCGTAGTGCAACTCTTGCCATACTCCCACCCATCATAAATCCGATGGGAACCATCCGGCATTCGTACAAGATGTTCTCTGCTGTGTTTTGTGCAATAAATATAACACTTAAACGGCGTATCTATTCTCGGTTTTGTTTTCCGTATCTCAATAATCTTTTTGCCACTTGCGATAAGCTCGCACCATTTCGGCTTAATGCTTATTAAAACACTTTTCATTCCGTACCCTCTCCTTTCAGCATAAGGATTTGTTTTTCCAACTCGTTATTTTTAACCGCCAGCTTATAAAATTCTTCCTGCATGCGGCGGATGTCATCAGGGCTTTGCATTGTCGCCCGGTATTCCTCCAGCTCGTCCAACGCTTCAATTGCGGTTTGGTATTCCTCCGCACAATTCGGGGCATGTTTGAGCCGAGTTTTGAAATATTCTTTAACTTCGGTTAATTTCATTCCTGCGCCTCCGTCATTTCTTTTACAAGGTTATCAATTTCGTTTAAACAGAAATAGTATGCTTCTTTCTTTTCCAATGTTGAAGATGTTAATTGTGATAAAACCATTCTATTCAACCGTTCCGCAAATTCTTTTATTGCTTCGGCTTTTGCCTGTTGCAATTTTTGCACCAGTCTGTCATACTCTCTGTCATACTCTTTTCTTGAATAATCTATGCTTTCTTCCATGTAAGATATTCTTTCTCTCAGTTCCTCAATCTCTGTCTTTTGGCGGTTGATTTCATTGTTCAGTTCTCGCATATAGTGTTCAATGCCTTGCTTTGCTCTAAATGTCGGAATTAACATAGAGCCGTTTGTATATACTTCTTCTTTGTCTTTGAAAGAATAGTCGTCAAAAAATTCATTAATCGTTTTTGGGAAGCTCATTGCATCGCCCATTGTCATCATTCCTTTCTGTAGCATCGATAATATCATCTAAATCCGAGTATATCCATTCGAGTAATTCACTGTCTGTCATTTGCCATCGCCTCCAATAAGTGGCTATTCACTTCGTATTCAGCCATTTTTCTTAATCTACAACATTCATTTTCAGACCCACATTGCAAATGTATCAATACTTGTAATTGTATTGCTATTTCGTTAAGAATTCTTTCTGTCTCTGTCATCATGTCTCCGCCTCCATTTCTTCATTTTCTTAAATATAAAATTTGCGGGTTTGTAAAGCCAGCCCGGCAGGCTATAAATAAAATAAGCCATCAGTCCAGCCGGGAATAACACTGCCACAAAGAGCAGAAAACCAATATCATCAAGACACAATTCCTGTTGTTTAACACTGTAATACCATAGCTGCCAAATCAGGGTTAATATCATTCCGATTATGTAACCTATAATCCAAATCATTCTGTACCCCTCCAATCTAAAGCCTGTCCACAATTAAAACAATATTTATTACCTTGCAAAATAGCGTCCTTTTCACCGCAACCGGGGCAATGGTATAATAGGCAATCATCATCCATAGCACAAATCTCACTCTTGCATTGTGGACAGCGAATATAGTCTTGCTCGTCATCTCCGAATATAACTTTTTTCGGTATCTGCTTTTCAAGTGCCTTGCAAGCCAACGCAATAACCTTGTCCGCAGGGCGTTCACCTCTTAGTAATAATCTTTCAAGGTCATTCTTTGCTTGCTCAGATGTCCAATTTTGGTCTATTTTCAACGCTTCTTCAATAGTCATCTCTCCACCTCCAACAATTCGGGGTTATCGTGCATGTTTCCAATTACCTCTAAATTTCTAAATACATTAAGAAATTCAATCCAGTTCCAACTGCCGAACCAGAAACAATCGTCTCTCAAAGTAATTGCTTGTGTGTACTGTGTTTCATTATGCTTATAAGCTCTAACAATATCTCCCTCAAATATCAGCTTACCGTTTTTATCTTTCAAACCTGTGCATTGTCCGTCCGTTTCAGGGATAATCTCATATTCCTGCTCGTCATACAAAATATATTCGGTTTCATCGCCCCAGATATCGCACGAATAAAATCCCTCAACCATTCGCCATTGTCTTTCCGCTTTCCTCGGGATAAATATCTCTCATTCATTTTCGTCACCCTCCGTCTTTTCAATTAATCTATTCATTTTCTTTAGCAATTCCTCCAGCTCATCGCCCACTGATTTGTGAAAATCTTTTGCTTTTTGGCACGGCTCATCACAACCGTATTCACAATCATTTACATAGTGTATATTCGCTTTATCGCAATACTTGCAAGGATTATCCATTCCGTTCCGCACCGCCTTTCAATGCTTTTTCTTCCTTTCATGATTTTTACTCCTTTATATACCGTCAGCAAGTATTACGACATATTTTTCTGCCGTTTGTGGTCTATTGACCTCCATTGCCTCAATAACATTCATTTTGTCGAAACGTAAATCACCGCCGTTGTTCATTACCGTAATTTCTGCGTCTTTATCCAAAATATTTAATTGATTAATTAAATCTCTCACTATCACATTTATTCCCCCCTTTCATATATTTCTCAATAACTTCCGATGCTTCTTGCCAGCCGAAGCAAACAATAGCCATATACCCCTGCTTTTTTAATTCATCGATCCAGTCCTTTTGTTTAGCTGTAGCTTTATTTTTACCGCTTGTATTTTTCATCTCGATATACAAGCCGTGATATAGACCTCTTGCCACAGGTAAGCAAATGTCCGGGACTCCTGCTTTTACACCCTGCCTTTTTAAATTTGCTGCTTCAAGCTTGTTTCGGCTTCCGCCGTTCGGAATGTGATACATTAAATTCAATTCCGGGTATTTGCCTTGCATATATGCCGCCCATCTGAAAAGACATATCTGTTCTACACTTTCCTTTGCATATGCTTTACTTGTCATCTTCTCACCGCCTCCGTATCTTTGTACATTACTACCGACAAATACCAATATCCGTTAAAACTGTTGAACATGGCATTTGCCTCGATAAACCTATATCCTTTATACCGCTTTTCCCAAAAATGCGCATCGTCAATTCTCTCTGTCGCAAGCCGTGACAAATACTTCTTTGAGATTTTGCCGTCTTTTGGCTTTGGAACTTTTGGCTTTTTTAAATTTTTACTCTGCGCCCATCTTTTTCCGCCCTCCGGGTTTTTAACAAGATATTTCGCCAAAGCTTCGCAGCCTTTTTCATTCGGTTGCAGACGGTCGGCATTCGTCCAATCTCCATGATGCCACATTTTTTCCGCTGTATCTCTGTCCATTTGATTTGTAATCATGTGGAAGTGAAACCGGATCAATCCTGTTTTCCTGCTGACCTTTGACTCAATAACGTATATGTATTTCATATCCGGCAATTTCATTTTTTTACGGTATCTTTTTATGCGCCGGATATAGTTCTGAATATCTCTCCGGCATTCTTCTTCCGTTGCCGGCATTTCATCATCTCTGTATGTCCCGTGGATAACTATGTCATCTTGGCCGAAATTCGTATTGACTAATCTGACAATTTTTTTTCTTGCATTTTTGTCATTTAAATTTTGCTGCTCCTTTGAAGATGTATTTAATTTTTTTCTTCTTTCCGGAATCCTTCGTCCATTGTCAAACACCGGATAAAATTCCGCTTCATACATCTTGCCGGAAATAATATTCTTCTCCCGTATCAAATTATCGCCTCACTTTATATTAAACGGTTGATTTGTTAATATCAAATACAAGCCCGAAAAAGCTTTTATCATCAATATTTTTACTTGACATTTATACGATAAAATGATATACTTATATATGTAAGCAGATGTTGGCAGAATGTCAAGTCTGAATCCCGTTTCCGGTGCTACGAAAACGGGATATTTTTTTATATATATTATATAGTAGAAACTCAATCATTTTTTATCGAACAATCGGATAATTTTGCAGTAAGTATGCTGTGCCCCGACTGATCATTCAAGGTAAGCAACATTATATATTTACCATCTTCAATTCCATACATAATATATTTTATATTTGAATATTCAATATTGTATCTGCCGTTATTGAATATTATCGGGCATTGCTTTTTAAATGCGGTCAGCGCTTCTTCTTTTGTCATAAATCCACCGCCTTATTACTCAAATGCTGATTTAACCGTATCGCACAATGCAATAAGTACATTTTTAAGCCGCTCCGATTCCTCCGGATTTTGCTCTGCCAATGCATTTATTTTTTCGCTCATTTTATTTATGGAGCTTTGAGCATCTTCAAAATATACTTTAAACTCTGTTATCTCGGCCGATGAAGAAACCATTAGTTTATTGGTCAGTTCATCTATTGTCTTTTTAAGGCTTTCCTGTTTTGCTCTTTCAGAAATTAATTCATTCTCATGCTTGTTCTTAATGTCAACAATTTCTTTTAGAATATCATCACGCTTTGATTCGGCATTTTGCTTTTCTGTTCTGAGTTTTTCAATTTTTTTGTTAAGCTGCTCGATTTTCTTTTCATTATCCTTTGCAGTCTCTGCCTTTATTTCTTCCCGAATTTCATCGGAAATGTCTGCAGGAGTATTTTTTAACTCCTCAAGCTCCGAAAGCGCATCGTTTAATTTTGATTCCGTTTCATGTCCCGCCTCTGAAATTTCTTTTAAATTTTGCTCTAATTCCGATATCTTTTCATTCGCTTTTTTTTCTCTTTCAAGAGCTTCATTTTTCTCCTTTATAACCGTTTCAAGTTCTCTTTTGCTCATTTCGTTTACGCGTTTTTCTTCACCGTTTACAACGTGTTTTTCCTCTATAAAATCATCACGTTCGGATGCCGGCAAAGCCAGTAACAGCAAGGCTTTGGAGACTCCCAAATCCGTCACCGGTGACGGATTTCGATACTCTTTTGATATCCTCATAAACCGCTGCGCCGTGACCTCCGAAAAGTCAACTTCACTCCTTAACCATTCGCACCATTCGCCATGGTTTAAAAGCGATTTTGCTTCACATAACCGGCGCCCGATTTCAAGAATTGCCGCTCCTGCCGTCTGCTTGTAAAATTTAATTTCTTCCGTTATAACCTCAATAGGTCTGTCTGAAATATCTGTGTTTATATCTTCCAATTCTGTTTCGCTAATTTCGTAATTTTCCATTTTTTAAGCTCCTTTAACTTTATTCTGATACCATTCTTTTACAAAAGCCTCTACCCGCTCATCGGTATCATATGATCGATTATTGTATGTACGGCATTGTACTATATGTTTGTCGCAATATTCCAGGGTATAGAAAGGCTTGTCCGCATTATTCTCCTCTCGTACAAAAAATATTGCTGTTTCTCCGCTTGCCACTCTTCCGGCATATCCGCCGACACAATGGTGAAGTGTATTTCCCTCTAAAATAAGCTCCTCCGGCGATTTTGCGGGGCGAATTATCAAGCCATCCTTTGAAAATAAAAATTTCTTCATCTTTTTTTCGGCTTTTTTCATGCCGTCAATATATTTTGCGTTTTCTTTAGCCTTTTTCTCTATTATCATATCGTTATGCGCTTTGACTACGTCCCTCGGAAAAAGAACCGATTTTGATTTAAGATCGAGCTTTAGTTCAACGCAATCATTTATATAATCTCTGTATATTCCGATTATTCCCGAAAAAGATTCATCTGAAATTGCTTGTTGCTTTTCGGCATAATTGTAAAGCTTGGCAATCGATACGTATTTCTTTAAAAAGCTTAACGTATGCAACGATATATCACCTGCACACGCAATTTTTATCTCCTGCTCCGAAAAATGCTCCGCATACATTTGATTCATATAGTAAATATTATGAAGCGTAAGATCCTCCGGTTCTTTGAATTTTAAATAACCCAGCGGAATTTTAAAACATTCTTTCAATTTGTTTTTCTGCCATGAAATCGCATCTTTTGCGTTACCGTTTCCATAGCCGCTTATCTTTTCTTGAATAACTCTGTAATAACCGCTTTTATACAGAAATTCAAATACCGGATATCGGGCAAAGCATATCGCATATTTAACTATATCGGGATTTTTTATATTTTCATTATGCAGATAATCATCCAGCATTGCATACTGAAGCTTTGTTCCGCTGACCACTTGCTCTGTATTACCGTCAAAGAACTTATACGGACCGTCATAAATTGTAAATTGCCTGTGCCTGCTCCAGCCGTGAACATCGTATTCTATAGAGCGTGCCATGCATTGGTTTTCTTTTAACACACTTGTCCACATCGCAGCTTTATTACCTCTTATTAAATATCTGCCGATTTCCTTAAGATATATATTCGGGTTATTGTAAATACCGCTGTTGTTTCTTATCACGTGCCACTGTCTGAACCAAATATCACTGTCTTTGCCTTTTTGTATGGCTATAACGTTTTTTACATAATCTGCGGCCCATGTATTGGAATTTTCAAGTATACAAGTTACCCGCTCGCCGCAATTCGGACAATAAGTTTTATGGAATTGTCTGAACCGCTCGCCGTATGACACTGTTACCTGTTCGCCGCACATTGAGCACCGTCCACGAACATTGCCTTTTTTATATATCAAGGTTCTGTCGTTCGCCAGTATGTCATGCTGAATAAATTCAATCAATCCGTCCGGAAACTCAGTAGGACACGTATATACTTCATCATCGGAAATATATCCGGCTTGTTTCTGCCTTTCTTGATAATTCTTTTTATAATATTCGGTCAATAAATTATATAAATCTGAAAAATATACGTTGGGACTGCGCTCATTAACCAAACGCTTAAGTTCTGCTCTGTCGCTTTCTTCCATTATGCAATAAGTATATCCATGGAATAAATTTTCCGGATTCAACATTTGACATCGTGCCGCTCCGAATTTATATACAGAAAAGTCTTTTTGCCTTTTTGAAATCAAAATTCGAAACGGATCTCTTTGCTTTGAAACAAAGTTTTTATTATAACAGAAGTCTAAAACAAACATTTTTTCGTGATTGATGTTTTTTCGGTAAATTCTTAATCGCAGCTTATCACTATAATCGTTTGATTTAAATTCTTCAAAAGGCAATTCTCTGATTTCTTTAGGGAATACCATACTTTCACCCCCCTAAAGCAAATCTTCAAAATTAAGATTTAATTTCGGCGGTTTCGGGGATTGAACCGCTCCGCCGTCAATTGCGTATTTTGTTTTGTTCCTTGCATTTTCGTCCGATGCAAAACCGAAATACGTGTCAATACTGTTAAATATGTCTTTATCTCTTATAACTCCGCAGCCGTTAACGGCTTTTTCTTTTGCTGCTGATTTTATTGCGTCAAATGCACCCGAAAGAGTTTTTCCCTCCGTATTTACTTTGTCCGCATCCTCTTGACTGGCACATCTGTCAATTATGTATTGACCTATTATTTCAAGATATTCATTATCCGGTTGTTTCTGCATTTCATCATTAATCTTTTTTATAGCATTTTCCATATAAATTTTCCTTTCGTATTGCATTTTCATAATTTATATGATATAATGTCTATATCATATTTGGGTTTTGTCGGTCGGCTGTTCGCGCAGTCGGCTGACTTTTTTATTCTTCATTTTTCACCGCTTTAAATGTCCAATCTCCGCTTTGGTATATGATTTTGTTGAGACGGTCTTTGATTGTCGCGTTGTCTGACAACTTCGCTTTGCTTAAATTATCCCATTTTGTAAATGCAGAAGTTATCACTGTCGCACTGTCGCAAATGTACTCGACTGTCGCACTGCCGTAAATGAGCTTGACTGTCGCACTGCCGCAAATGAGCTTGACTGTTGCATTGCCGCAAATGTACTCGACTGTCGCACTGCCGTAAATGAGCTTGACTGTCGCACTGTCGCAAATGTACTTGACTGTCGCACTGTCGCAAATGCGCTCGACTGTCGCATTGCCGTAAATGTTCTTGACTGTCGCACTGTCGCAAATGCGCTCGACTGTCGCACTGTCGCAAATGTCCTTGACTGCCGCATTGCCGCAAATGTACTTGACTGTCGCATTGCCGCAAATGTCCTTGACTGCCGCATTGCCGCAAATGTCCTTGACTGCCGCATTGCCGCAAATGCTCTCGACTGTTGCACTGCCGTAAATATCAACATTTTTACAATCTTTAATTCTATGCCCGTCACCGCCTGATATCCTCAGACCGTCAACCCCAATATGTATTCTGTTTTTCGCCCATGCCTTTACCGCGTCAATCATGCGCTGCTTGTCATATTCCTCAACATACCAATCGGGAAGAATATCCTGGTCTACATTGAAACACCATGTATCTATATTGCTGAACTCATCACCGTTTTCCGGGTAGAGCTCCGCCCGAATGAACAACCGCTGCGCATTGGCTTTTGTGTCCTGTATCTTTAATTCCTCCAGCATATCCGTATGACTGTCATAGCCGGGAACGAATACCCTGTCTTTTAATATTATCGCTGATTTAAACCTACACATGATTTTACTCCTCTTTCAAAATTTCAATAGTCTGTCCTGCCCTCAGACTCGCTCCGATTCTGTTTTTCTCTTGCAGCAGATATATGTAGTCCCGAATATCGGAACTTGCCGGGGCGTACTGCTTTGATATGCTCCAGAGCGTTTCGCCCTCGCCGACCGTGTACGGCTCCCATTCGGCGGCAGGCTTTTTGCCATGTCCGCATAAGAGAACCGCCAACCCGACTATGCCGGCTAA
>CAKSFY010000018.1 GCA_934454035.1 uncultured Clostridia bacterium
CCTTTAAAGTATGTTCCTCGGTAAGACTGAACGGGTTTGTAATAACCCCGTTTTCCGAACGTTTTACCTTATCGACTTCAATTGCCTGCTGCTCAATCGTCATATTTTTATGAATAACTCCGATACCGCCTTCACGAGCCATGGAAATTGCCATGGGCGATTCGGTAACGGTATCCATTCCTGCACTCATCATAGGAATGTTCAGACGTATCGATTTTGTGAGCTGCGTTCCCAGATCCACTTCGTTGGGAGTAAAATCGGACGCCTGCGGCAGGAGCAGCACATCATCAAATGTCAAGCCTTCTTTTGCAAATTTATCGTTCATATTAAAACCCCTCTCACAGAAAATATTATATTTTAACTATTGTATCAGAAATCCGGGAATTTTTCAAGGCTTTTTTTGTACGAAATTCGACAAACTATATTGTTTTTTTTATGCAAACAGGCAAATTACGGGAATATACATACGCCGGATACAAAAAATTTACAATTTTTCGCCGAATTAATGTGGAATAATTCTTGACACAAACCAAAAAACAGTGATATAATAGAAGTGATATGCTAAAAATACTATATAAGAATATTTCCCGAAAGACGAGGTTTGAATTTTGAAAAGAGCAAGGAAGAAAAACAGCAAAGCCGCTGCACCCAAAAAAGAGTATTCGGGTTATCAATCCGATATGCTTGATTTGGGTTATGACCCGAATGCACAGCCTGCGGAGACAGCAGATACTGAGGCAGAGGAAATTGCGGATATTCAGGAGCAGGCAGAAGCCTTTGAGGAAACAGAAAATGAAGATATTCAGGAAACCGTGCAGGACTCCGAAGAGCCTGATGAGGAAACTGAAACGACAGCCGTACCGGCAGTAAAAGCAAAGAAAAAGACGAAAAAACCGCTGATTTTTATTGTATCGCTTCTTACAATTGCGGTTATATTTGTCGGAGCACTCGGCTTCGGCGGATTTTTCAATACAACGGATGAAGAAGTGCCGGAGGATAATTACACCGTCCCGGTAGACAAGGGAACAGGCAAAATAAATATTCTTCTGCTCGGCGTGGATAAGGACGGGCTCAGAACCGATACGATGATTCTTGCCTGCTACGATTTGGATGCGAATACCGTTAAACTTTTGTCTATTCCCCGAGATACGAGAATGTATATCGGCAATAAGTACCAAAAGATAAATGCCGCCCATGCTATTTCCGAAAAAGGAAAGATAAAGGGCGTTCAAGGGTCTATAGAGGCAGTTACAAGACTTACCGCCATTCCGATAAATTATTATGTGGAATTCAGCTTTGACGCATTCAAGCACACCATTGACGCGCTCGGCGGTATTGATTTTGATATTCCGCAAAATATGAATTATGAAGACCCGACTCAAAACCTTTATATACATCTTAAAAAAGGATTCCAGCACCTGGACGGAGATAAAGCGGAGCAGTTTGTCCGCTTCAGAAGTTATCCGATGGGCGATATAGGCAGAGTCGAGGCTCAGCAGGCGTTTATAAAGGCATTAGCGGAGCAGAAGCTGAACTCCGGAATTATCGCAAATATTCCGGAGTTGTACGGAGTTTTGAATGAAGATATAAACACAAACTTCACTCTTTCCGATGCAATTAAGTATGCAAACAATCTTGCAGAACTGTCGACCGAAAATATCACTATGTTCCAGCTGCCCGGCGCTTTCGGCGGCGGAGAGTATACGACATCTTATTGGATTGCGAATATAGAGGAGCTTAAAACCTTGGTGGAGACCGAGTTCGGATATGACGCGCAGAATGCGACAATCGATTCTCATGACGGTTCAAGCCGCTCAAAGGATTTGGCTGACAGACGTAAAACACAGTCGCCGGCAACAAAGAGCCCGACCAAAAATCCGTCAAAGACAACATCACCGACGCATACTACGGCACCGTCACATACGGCTACGCATAAACCTGCGGCTTCTCACACCGCTGCTCCTACGGCAGCGCCTACGCATAAGGCAGAGCCGACAAAAGAGCCGGAAAAAACAAATACTCCGACTGAGAAACCGACAGAGAAACCTGTCGAGGTGCCGACCGAGCGCCCGTCGCGCCCGACCCCGAATCCGGATAACGAATAAATTACAGGTGGTTTGAATATTATGAAAAGAGCAAGAAAAAAACAAAAGGAAACCAAAGCGGAACCAAAGGTTGTGCCTATTAAAAAGGGAACAAAATCCGCTAAAGGAAAGATTAAGAAAAAAAAGAAAAAAAGCAAAATAGTTGTTGCAGTGATTATAATTTTGCTTGCGCTCATCTTTTTGGCGCTTGGTCTGGGCGGAGGCGGAGACAATGCACTTATTCCGGTTGATACGTCTACCGGCAAAATGAATGTGCTCCTGCTCGGAACGGACGAAGCAGGCTTAAGAACCGATGCGATTATGATTGCATCTTATGATTTTGATACCGAATCGGTTAAACTTTTGTCTATTCCGAGAGATACAAAAATGTATGTCACAAACAGGCAAAAGACGCGAAAAATAAACGAAATTCATGCAATGACCAAAAAAGGCGGCGGAATTATGGGACCGCTCGGGTCTGTTGAAGCTGTTACCGCGCTGACCGGAATTCCGATAAACTATTATGTGGAATTCAGCTTTACCGCAATTGATGAAATTGCGGACATTCTCGGGCCGCTTTCGTTTGATGTCCCCGATATTGAGGGCGGCGGCAAGGGTATGAACTATGATGACCCGGTTCAAAATCTGCACATTCACTTAAAACCCGGCATGCAGGAACTTTCGGGAAATCAGTATCAGCAGTTTTTGCGCTACAGAAAGAGCAACAACGAAAAAATTGACGGCAGCGACTTAAGCAGAGTTAAGCGCCAGCACGAATTTGTCAAGGCGATTATTGACCAAAAAGTAAATATGTCGCTCATAGTAAAAATGCCTGATATATATGCAAAGGTTAAAAAGAATATAAAAACAAATTTCTCATCGGGAGAGATTGCCAAGTATTCAACACATCTTTTGCAGCTATCGAGCGAGAATATATCAACATATTCGCTCCCCGGCGAGGATAAACACTCCTCCGCATGGTACTTTGAGTGCAATTTTGACGAAGCGCGTACACTGATAGAAAATGAGTTCGGATATGACGCGTCGAATATAACCAATAAGGTTGCCATAACAGGCGAAAAAATTCAGCCCGGCAAGGCGAATACAGAAAAGCTTGACTCGTCGGAAAGCACCGACAAACCGTCAAAGGCAACAACGGCTCCCGCAAAAACAAAAGAGCCGTCAAAACAAAGCGATACCGAAGAAGAGCCGGCAGCAACCAAGAAGCCGTCGCATACCGAAGCTCCTACGGAAAAGCCGACTCACAAGCCGACCGAAAAGCCTGCGGAGACGGAAGAACCAAAAAAAACTGTGGAACCGCTCAGACCTACCGCAAATCCTTCGGATGAGAACGATTCGATTGAGCTTGAATAAAAATATAAATGACAGTCCGTTTTTGTACAGCAAAAGACGGAGGAAGATTATTTTACAACGTATATTATAAAGGAGAGATTTTACATGAAGAAGATTTTATTTCAAGGTGATTCAATAACAGACGCAGGACGTACCGAATTCGGCAACATTGACGATGCGCTCGGTTTCGGTTATCCGCTGCTTATCGGAGCGGAAATTATGATGAATGAACCGGGTACAAAGGTTATCAACAGAGGAATAGGCGGACATAGAGTAGTTGACCTTTTCGCCCGCTGGAAAAAGGATTGTCTTAATATCGCGCCAGATGTACTTACAATTTTAGTCGGAGTAAATGATGTTTGGCATGAGATAGATTTCCAAAACGGTGTTGAACCGGAAAAGTATGAAAAAGTCTACAGAATGATTCTGGACGAAACAATTCAAAAGCTCCCGAATACAAAAATTATTCTTATGGGTGCTTATCTTACAGAGGGAACGGTCGGAGAAGGTGAAAAATGGCAGCATTTTTACGATGAAGTAAAAATAAGACGTGACATCACCGAAAAGCTTGCAAAGGAATACGTCCTTGAGTACATAGACCTGCAAAAGGTATTTGATGACGCACTCAAAATTGCTCCGGCAAATCACTGGACAGTAGAAGGCGTTCATCCGACAACCGCAGGTCACGCGCTTATTAAAAAAGCATGGATGGAAGTTTATAATAAAATTAAATAAAGGAGTTGCTGCATGAGAAAGGTTAAACTGAAAAATATAATTATGCTTACAATTGCCGGGATTGTAAATGCTGTCGGAATTACGCTTTTTCTTATGCCGGTAAAGCTTTACGACAGCGGCATATCCGGCACATCGATGCTGCTGTCACAAATCACTCCCGAATATTTATCGCTGTCTTTGTTTTTGCTTGTTTTAAATATTCCTCTGTTTTTATACGGACTTAAAAAACAGGGAACGCTTTTTACTTTGTACGCAATCTATACTGTCGGTGTTTATTCGTTTGTATCGTGGCTTATTTCGGATGTTCTGCCGATAGATGTCAGTATAGCGTCTCCGCTTGCCGGGACGGATTTGCTGCTTTGTGCAATATTCGGCGGAGTTATTTCCGGTATAGGCAGCGGCCTTGCTATCCGTTTCGGCGGTGCAATGGACGGAATAGAGGTCATGGCGGTAATATTTGCTAAAAAGCTCGGAATAACCGTAGGAACGTTTGTGATGATATATAATGTTATTTTATATATTATATCGGGATTCGTTGTAAACAGCTGGATTTTACCGCTTTATTCGATAGTTACATATGCCGGAGCGCTTAAAACCGTGGACTTTATAGTGGAAGGCCTTGACCGCTCAAAGTGCGCAATTATTGTGACTGAAAAGGAAAAGGATATATGTGCCGCCCTTTCGGAGGCTTTCGAGTGCGGAATGACGAAAATAAAGGCGCAGGGAGGATATTCCGGAACCGATAAAACGGTTGTATATTTTGTGGTGAACCGATTCCAGGTAGTAAAAATGAAAGAAATTGTGCACGATATTGACCAATCTGCATATATAATAATCAGTGAAGTTGCGGATGTGTTCTCCGCAAATCAGGGATTATAAAAAGGAACTTCAGAAAAAAATGTTTCGGAACGCAAAAACCCGGCGGCGTACGTTGGTACTCCGTCGGGTTTTGTTTTACATATTATCTTTTATTATTGTATTATATGATATTTCTGCCGCTTCCGGTTCCATATTGCAGCGAATGGTGTAGAAATCGGCAAAGCTTATAAGCTTATCAAGCTTGTCGAAAATTTCGAGTCTTGACAATCCGCCTTTAGGCAGATAAATATGACTGTATAAACGAGCGAGCACGTCTTTTTTTTCAAGGCTTATTGTACTGTTTTCTTTTGCCCGTTCCAAAAAACATATTTTGTTAAGAGGAACCTTTGTATTTGTCTGAATACGCTCTTTCCCTGCCCACGGTGTTCCGTAAGCGTAAGGCACACCGTCTTTAAAACGAATCAGCGGCTTGTCACCGTTTACAACCGTGCATTTATCTTTGAGCAGTTTTTTCCATAGGAACATATGTGTTGATTTACCTGTACCGCTGTCAGCCAAAAATGCCACACCCTTGCCGTCTGTTTCCAGAATCACTCCGTGCATCAAAAGACCGTCCCCGGCAGTGAGCTTGTCGGAAATCTTTCTGTATACCGCAAGAGTTTCCAGATATGCCGGCGGATAACTATCGTCGGTGGTTTCGGCGGCAATATCCGCGTCGGTAACAGAGATAATCATATCCGCCGTCTGCTCGGAACATATGTAATCTTTGCACATATTTTTTATAAAATCGTATTTGTTTTCTATGCCGACAATCATATCGGCAATTTTTATATAGAACATATTTACTTCCTTTAGGTTTATTTTATCAGTCTATATATACTGCATTTTCGGCAGCTGAATATCTGAAACTGCCGAGACACTTTAGTTCATCAACAGGAATTATCATTCTGCCGCCAAGTGAATATACGGGCGGTGCATAGCTCTCACCATCTGCAAAGACGAGTCTTACAACCGTTCCTGTGTCATAAACATCTGATATAAACTGACCTGTGTATGTATACGGAATTTGTTTCCCCACAACGGCTTTATTATCATTGCGTGTTACATAAAGAGTGTTCCATGCACCTACCCATTTTATATCATATCCGTAAAAGTCCAAATCTTCGGCAACAATTACTTCTTTGGTTGTATCGCCGCTATAGCAATATGATGGGATTTGTATACCTTTTATAAATACTTTCAGTTCGGTAGAGTATACTTTCGGAGTTTTCTTTATCGGTGTCGATACTTTTTTTGAGCTTGCTGATACAGAAACAGATGATTGTGATGATGACGTTGAAGATGATGAATTACCTGTATGATAGTGATAAGTTCCGTTTGAACGGTCGTAATGACCGCCGTTTTTATCGAGCCGACCGGGATGAGCAAATGCTTGTCCTCCGAGTATAGCAGCTGCGCAAATTAACGCAATGATAGTTTTTTTCATAATATATCCACCCTTTTAATAAATTTCTATATCAACCATATCATATTTTATAAAGAATGTCAATATCATTTTAGTTTTTTCAATAGAATTTCGCAGGCAATCCCTACAAGAAATCCGGTGACCGCGCCGCTTAAAATAAGATAGGGCATATACCAAAGAGCCGCACTGCTTTTCAAAATAATAACCGCCGCAGCAAGCTGCCCGATGTTATGAAATATTCCTCCGGATATACTTACAAATTTCGGCGAAAAAAATTTTTTGGAAAAAAGCATAGCAAAATAACTTAAAAATCCGCCGCAGCCTGCATAAATACCGGCACTCACTCCGGAAAAAAGCAGTGATGAGACAATGACCTTTATTGCGTCTGCAGCGGCAGCATTTTTTGCTCCGACCCGATACAATGCAAAAAGCACAGCCAGGTTTGAAAGCCCGAGCTTTACGCCCGGTATCGGAATACCGAGCGGTATAAGCGATTCAAGATACCCCAAAACAACTGCCGCAGCGGCAATTGCTGCCGTCTCGGTTATTTTCTTATTAGTCAAAAATAACCCTCCAGTTTTCGTCATCTTTGGCGTCAAAACACATTTTTACCTGATCGTAGTTGTTTTTGTTTTCGGCAAGCGGCGGCAGATTATCCAGAGTAAAATATCCGCTTGCAATCGTTTCGGTGTTTTCCTTAAAAGAGCCGCTCAACGCCTCACACAAAACAAATGCCTTGGTTATGTTGTAAATATATTTCGGCAGATTATGCTGCTTTCTGTCATGCAGGGCTATGAGTCTTACTGCTTTTGCTCTGATTCCGGCTTCTTCCCATACTTCCTTGACAGTGTTGGAGGCAATTGATTCCGATACATCCACCCAGCCGCCCGGCATTGACCAAAGTCCGTCCGATTCCTGCACCAAAAGAATTTTATCGCCGTCAAAAATTGCTGCACGTGTATCAAGCTTCGGGGTCTGATATCCGCGCTCGTTGCAAAAAAGATTCATAACCTTTTCTTGGGGGATTTCCGTCTCATAGCTCAGCATTTCCGCCGCTATTTGTCTGATTCTTTCAAACCTTTCACGGTCAAATGCGTTTTCGGTATAAGCAAGCCCGTTCTGTGCCAAAGCCTGAAGCTCCTGCGCCCACGAAAACCACGGTTCGTATTTTTCCATAATACACACTTCCTATCAGTATCTGTTGCTTTGATTTGAATATTTGAGCTGGCTGCGGCGCTTTTTACGGCGCTTTTTGCGCTTTGAACGTGATGATAAGATAAGGAATATCAGCGCAATCACTCCGAGTATAAACAACGGATTTTTAATAATATTGATTATTATATGAATTACCGCAAGAATTTTGTCTCTTTCGACATCATTTCCGGCAACCAGTTCTGTCTTTCCGAGTTCCTTGCCCATATAAGTATAAGTGACGCTTCCGAGCACATCGCCCTTTGCAATCGGTGCTTTAATTTTTTCCGCAAGCGTTGTTTCGGCTTTTATCTGTTCTGTGTCGGTGTCCTTCGGCATAAGCTTGTCGATATTGTCTTTCGGCGAAAGGGCAACCCGTATCCCGTTTTTCGCCTCGTATACTGCCGAGTCGGAAACAACCTCGTCCTGTGCGGCTATTTTGCAATATTTGTAGTTTGTAAAAATGTAGTCATACATTTTTGCCGAGTCGGCAAAGGCATAAAGCGTTCCGTCCTGCGGTTCATCCGCTTTTAAAATGACGCTTATCAGCTCCATATCGCCTTTGGTTGCGGCTCCGACAAGGCAGCTGCCTGCTTCGTCCGTATGACCTGTCTTTACGCCGACTGCATATTTGTAAAAATATTTTGTGTTTCTGTATCTGCTTATAAGGTGGTTTGTGGTGGAAAGCACGCGTTCCTGCTGATACAAATCGTTTGCAGGTATCCGGTACAGTCCTGTCTTTACAATCTCGCAGAATTTTTCGTTCTGCATTGCATACTTTGTGAGTGTTGCAAGGTCCTGCGCGGTGGTATAGTGGTCGTCGTCATGGAATCCGTGCGCATTTTTAAAATGCGTTCCGGAAAGTCCGAGCTCCTGCGCCTTATTGTTCATCATGGCGGCAAATGCGTCCAGCCCTCCGCCTATATGCACCGCTATGACATTTGCGGCATCGTTTGCCGAATATACCAGCATTCCGTACAAAAGCTGCTCAAGAGTAAAGGTTTCGCCGACCTTTATTCCCATGTTGGAATGTTGAAATGTAATGGGAGCAACTGCTTCATCCGTTGCAGTAACCGAGTCGGTCAGCTTGCCGTTTTCCAGAGCGAGAACAGCCGTCATAATTTTTGTGGTACTTGCAGGGTACATTTTTTCATCTTTATTTTTCTGATAAAGAATATCCCCCGATTTCCTGTCTATAAGTATTGCTGCTGCCGCGTGCGGCTCGGGAAATTCCGCCGTCTCTTCCGGCTTGTCGGTTTTGGGCGAAGCAGAGGGTGATGCCGATGGCGACGGTGACGCTGACGGTGACGCCGATACCGCAGGTGATGCGGAGGGAGATGCTGTCGGTGATGCCGACGGTGATGCAGTCGGCGCGGCAAAGATAAGCTGCCCGAATATTGAGCATGCCAATAAAGCAGATAAAATTACTTTTTTCATATCCTTACTCCTTATTTTGGGGAAAGCTTCTTCCCTTTGCTATAACTGTCATTGCAAATTTCGGCAATGCGGTCATTCTGCCTATTCTTGACGGCTGCTTCAAAAGCCTGTAAAGCCATTCCGCGCCCATTCTGCACCAAATGTCCGGCGCTCTTTCGGCAGTGCCGGCAAAAACGTCAAGACTTCCGCCTATTCCCATTAATACTCTTGCATTGAGCTTTTCGCCGTTTCTTGCAATCCATTTTTCCTGCATGGGTGCACCGAGACATACAAAGACTATATCGGGAGTCGCAAAGTTGATTTCATTGACAATACTTTGTTCCTCCTCCGGCTTAAAATACCCGTTCCTTGTTCCGACTATTTTGAGTTCGGGATATTTTTTTAAAAGATTGTCGCGCGCGGTTTCCGCAACTCCCGGCTTTCCGCCGAACAAAAAGAGTCTGTGACCGCTTTTTGCAATTTTCTCTATTACTTTGCATGCTATATCAAAGCCTGCCGCTCTCTCGCTTATCGGATTTTTCAGAATCCTTGAGGCGTACACCACGCCTATTCCGTCCGCAGTAAGAAGATCCGCGCTGTTTAAAATATCGCAAAAATCCTTGTCGTTGTAAGCCTGCATTATTATTTCGGAATTGGGAGTAAAAATTTTATGCGGCCGTTTCTCGCTCAGCATATCAAATATTTTGTCCGCAGCTTCGGGAATGGTCACTTTGTCAACGTTTACGCCCAGTATATTTACTTTATTCACTTTAAGTATCACCTTTTCTTATAATTTTAAAACAATGAAAGCTGATCGGAATCCTCTTTTTTTAAAAAGCTTCCGGCAGCCGGAATATTCTTTGTCTGATACCTTTTGATGTCCTCAAGTCCGCAGTCGGCTGCTGCGGCAACGCGCGCAACCTTTGCGCCTTTTTTGGTGAGCTTAATAACCTGCACACCCTGCGTTGATTTGGTTGTTTTAAGCGGAATTTTCTCGGTATTAAGTGCCAAAACCTTATTGTTGTCCGCAAAAGCAGCAATGTCACAATCTTCGGCAAGATACGTTGCCGAAACTATCGGCGATTTATCCGAATAAGCCGAAATCAGCTTTTTGCGGTTTGTTTTTGTCTTGTATCCCGCAAGCTCTACCTTTGCCATTTTTCCGTTTTCAAAGGCAAAAAGCATAAATCCCGCATAGTCGGTCGTTACAACGGTGTAGATGATTTTTTCATCGGAATCGAGTCCGAGTATTCCGGGCAGATATTCTCCCATTGCGCTCACCTTTGAATCGGCAAGGTCGTAGGTTCTCGTTTTGTAAACGGTAGCTTTGTCCGAGAAGAATAAAAGCTCGCTTATATTGCTTGTCTCGAGAGTCTGGAATACAAAGTCACCCTCCTTGAGCTTGTGCTCGGCAGTGGTTGACCGCAGCGACTGTGCCGAAACCTTCTTTATATACCCCTCTTTGGTAACGAATAAAGTAAGCGGATAATCCTCTATATTTTCTTCCTCGTTATATTCCCGGATTTCGTCGGGAGTTACCAGCTCTGTGCGCCTTTCTTTTCCGTATTTTTCGGAAATTTCCTTAAGCTGCTTTATAATCAGCTTTTTTGTTTCTTTTTCGCTTGACAGGATTTTTTGCAGTTCGTCAATGTCCTCCAGCAGTTTCTCTATCTCGGAGGTTCTGTTTAAAATATACTCTCTGTTTAAGTTTCGGAGTTTTATCTCTGCAACATATTCTGCCTGAACCTTGTCTATATCAAACCCCTGCATCAAGTTCGGAACAACGTCCGCTTCCAGCTCTGTGTGGCGGATAATGCTTATCGCTTTGTCTATGTCCAGCAGTATTTTCTTAAGCCCGGTCAAAAGATGAAGCTTTTCGCTTTTTTTGTCAATATCAAATTTCAGACTGTTTTTTATGCAGCCGACTCTGAATTTCACCCATTCTCCTATTATGTCCTTGACACCCAAAACCATAGGCACATTTTTGATAAGGACATTAAAGTTGCAGCTGAAACTATCTTCCATAGAAGTCATTTTAAACAGTTTGAGCATAAGCTTTTCAGGATCGGTACCTCTTTTTAGGTCAAGCGTGATTTTAAAACCGTCCAAGCCCGTTTCGTCTCTTGCGTCCGATATTTCGCGAAGCTTGTTCGCCTTTATCAGCTCCATAATTTTTCCGATTATTGCCTCGCAGGTGGTTGAGTAAGGAATTTCGGTTATTTCAATACAGTTATTCTTTGAATCATAACTGTACTTTGAACGCATTTTAAAGCTGCCCCTGCCGGTTCTGTAAATCTCGGTCATCTGTTCCTTGGAATAGAGAATCTGTGCCCCGAGCGGAAAGTCCGGTGCGGGCATATATTCGGAAATATCGCAGTTTTCATCTTTTAAGTAAGCAATTGTTGCATTGCAGACTTCTTTTAAGTTAAAAGAGCATATATTGCTTGCCATGCCGACCGCAATCCCCTGATTGGGATTTACCAATATATTCGGGAAAGCAACAGGCAAAAGAGTCGGTTCTTTCAGTTCGCCGTCATAGTTGTCCACAAACGGAACTGTGTTCTTGTTAATGTCGCCGAAGAGCTCTTTGCAAATCGGCGCAAGCCTGACTTCGGTATATCTGGATGCGGCATAAGCCATATCTCTTGAATATTGTTTACCGAAGTTTCCCTGTGATTCTACGAGCGGATGCAAAAGCGCTGCATTGCCCTCGGTCAGACGTACCATGGTTTCGTAAATTGCTGAGTCTCCGTGCGGATTCAGCTTCATTGTCTGACCTACAACATTTGCCGATTTTGTCAGCTTTCCGCCCAAAAGACCCATTTTGTACATGGTGTATAAAAGCTTTCTGTGCGCCGGCTTCAAACCGTCTATTTCGGGAATTGCACGGGACACAATTACGCTCATTGCATATGGCATATAGTTTTTTTCGAGCGTTTCGGTTATAGGCTGCTCGGCAATCGGAGCATAGATTATTTCCTCAGGCTCTTTATTTTTCTTTCTTGCCATTTTTATAATCAAATCCTTTCATAAATCAGCTTAAATCCAGCATTTCCATATAGCTGTTTCCGTTTTGGGCTATATAATCCTTTCGGCTTTGCAGATTATCGCCCAAAAGAATGTCGAACATGGCGGCGGTTCTTTCCACATTTTCTGGCGTAACCCGGATAAGCCGTCTTGTAGCGGGATGCATTGTCGTTAGACTCATCATTTCCGGCTGGTTTTCGCCGAGTCCCTTGCTTCTTTTTATTTCATATTCGTCCTTGTCCTTGGAAAGACCTTCACTGTTGAGCTTTGCAACGATTTTATCTTTTTCGCCGTCGGTGTAGGCAAAGAATTTCTCTCCTTTGCGCTTTGTTTTTATCACAGATATTTCGTAAAGCGGCGATTCGGCAATATAGACCTTGCCCTCCTCAATAAGTGTCGGCATCAGCCTGTAAATCATGGTCAGCACAAGCGTTCGGATTTGAAAACCGTCCACGTCCGCGTCGGTACAGATTATAACCTTGTCCCATCTTAAGTTATCAAGCGAAAAGGTTTCTATATTTTTGTTGTGTTTTGATTTGATTTCGATTCCGCAGCCGAGAACTCTTACAAGGTCAAGAATAATATCGCTCTTAAAAATTTTTGCAAAGTCTGCTTTAAGACAGTTTAAAATTTTTCCTCTTATAGGCATAATTGCCTGGAAGTTGGCGTCTCTTGCCAGCTTGCACGAGCCGAGAGCGGAATCACCCTCCACAATATAGACCTCGCGGATTGATTTATCCTTCGAGCGGCAGTCCACAAACTTTTCCACTCTGTTGGTGACATCCATTGTACCGGTCAGCTTTTTCTTGACGTCTATGCGCACCTTTTCGGCATTTTCTCTGGAGCGCTTGTTTACCAGTACCTGATTTGCGATTTTTTCGGCGTCAATTTTGTTTTCTATGAAATATACTTCCAGCTGATGACGCAGGAACTCGGTCATAGCTTCTTGTATGAATTTGTTGTTGATGGCTTTTTTTGTCTGATTTTCATAGCTTGTCTGCGTGGAAAATGAGTTGATAACAAGCGCCAGGCAGTCCGCTACGTCCACAAAGGTTATCTTGCTTTCGTTTTTGTTATATTTTCCGTTTTGCTTTAAATAGTGGTCTATCGCATATACAAATGCATTTTTTACCGCCTTGTCGGGAGAACCGCCGTGTTCCAGCCAGCTGGAATTATGATAGTATTCAAGTATATTAACTGTGGTTGAAAAGCAGAATGCAATCTGCATTTTAACCTTGTATTCCGGCTTGTCCTCACGGTCTCTGCCCTTTCTTTCGGCATCCCATACCTCTATTTGGGTAAAGGAATTTTCGCCGACCTTGTCCTTTAAATAATCAACAATTCCGTTTTCGTAATAATATTCATTCATCTGCATGCCGTCATCGGTTTCATTGTAGAATATAAACTTTATTCCGGCATTTGTCATTGCCTGCTTTTCCAAAACATCGCAGAAATATTCGGTCGGAATATTTATATCGGTGAAAACCTCGGTATCCGGCTTCCAGTGTACGGTTGAGCCTGTTTTGGTGCTTTTTGTTTCCTCTTTGTGAAGTCCGCCTATATTTTTGCCCTTTTCAAAATGCAGTGTGTATTTGGTTTTGTCTCGTATTACTTCAACGTCCATATATTCGGAGCTGTATTGCGTGGCACATGCGCCGAGACCGTTCAGCCCAAGGCTGTACTCGTACATTCCGCCGTCATTGTTGTTATATTTTCCCCCTGCATAAAGCTCGCAGTAAACAAGCTCCCAGTTGTAGCGCTGCTCCTTTTGGTTAAAATCGAGCGGTATTCCGCGTCCGTAGTCGCGTACTTCAATCGATTTATCTTTAAAACGGGTTACTTCGATTACCTTTCCGTATCCCTCTCTTGCCTCATCTATTGCATTCGATAAAATTTCAAAAAACGAATGACAGCAGCCGTCCAGGCCGTCCGAACCGAATATAACGGCAGGGCGCTTTCTGACGCGCTCTTCATCTTTTAAGAGCGTAAGGCTTTCGTTATCATACGTTTCCTTCTTTTTTGGCATTTATATCCGCACCGTCCTTTGTCAAATAAACGTTAATAATTATATTATACTATTAAATAGGTACATTTGTCAAACTACTTTTTGGAAATTTTAAAAATTTCCGAAATTTTATTTTTCTTCTATTGACAAAATAAGTGCTGTGTGTTACAATTAATATATATAAATATCTGATATAGGAGGAATAAATTATGAATAAGAAATTAATGTCCGCAGTATTGGCGGCTACAATGCTTATATCTGCGGCAGCGCAGGCAGCTAATCTGGCTGACTACTTCAGCACTGTTCCGGGCAGCGATACAATTCTTAACAATAGTGTTATAAAAACAAACATTGAAACAAAAGTTAAGAAAAGCGGCGACACGGAGTATCAGCTTCATGCATCAAACGGCGCAGCTTTGCTCGGAAGCTCTTCGGAAAAGGTTTTTGACTATGAAACCACATTGAATATGACCAATGTAAAGGAGCAGTTCACTTTTGCTAAGTCGGTAATTGCCGGAATGATTGAGGGTAATGCGGATCAGAGCCAGGTTGACAACTCAACGGTACAAGGCAGCTTTACCGTAAAAATCGCATACGACAACGACCTTGAACCTGCAAGTGCAATCGCAAAAGATGATGTTGTATTGAAACAGGGTTCGGATGTGTTCGAAGTTACCGAAGTAAAGGATAAGACAGAGACTGCACCGGCAGAGGTTACATTTAAAGTAAAAGACGGTGTAACTATCTCGGCTCTTGAGGCAGAGGATTATAAGTCTCTCGACAATCTTTCGGTTGAACTTAAGAACTTTACCGCAAAAGCTGATGACAAGTACATAAACGTAACTGTCACAATGGAAGGTAAGACGGAATTTTATGACGCTACCGATGCGACAGAGGCTAAAAAATACGGAGAGATTAAATACGTTAACGATCCGGAAAATGCGAACAACACGGCGGTTGTATTTGTTAAGACCAGAACCGGCGGCAGCGGCGGTCTCGGCGGAAACGGAACAATAGCACCGAAAGCTTATACTGTCATCGACGGTAAAAATACCGCAGTTGACGTTGTAACCGTAAACGGCGTAAGCAAGGTTGATGTTGCAGCTATCGAAGCTCCCGAACAGGAAGGCTATAAGTTTGACGGTTGGTATCTCGATAAGGAACTGACAAAGCCGGCAGCTGATACAATCACAATTACGGAAACAACTTATTTGTATCCGAAATTTACACCGATTGGTGAAGTAAATGTATATACTGTTATCGATGGCGTTGAAACAAAGCAGGAGCTCACTGAAGAAGAAGGCAAGAAGTATTTTGACGTAAGCTCGCTCACAGCTCCGGAAAAGACCGGTTTCGCATTTGAGGGCTGGTATTTTGACCGCTACTATACAAAGCCGGCAGAGGGTAAATTGGAAATCACCGAAGATACTTACCTTTATCCGCATTTCATAAATATTGTTGCTCCGTCCGAACTTGAGTCGGAAGAACATATCGCGTATATTATGGGATATCCGGATGATACGGTAAAACCGAACAACAATATTACTCGTGAAGAAGTTGCTGCTGCATTCTACAGACTTATGAAGGCTGATTATCGTGCACAGTACGAAACAACAGAAAATAACTTTGCGGACGTTGACTCAGACAGATGGTCGAATGCTTCAATTTCGACATTGGCAAAAGCAGGAATTATTGTAGGTGACACAGAGGGTAACTTCAACCCTGCAAAACCGATTACAAGAGCAGAATTTGCAGCAATCGCAAGCAAATTTGCACTTCAGGCAACAGTTGGTTCTGATATCTTCTCGGATATCAGCGGTCATTGGGCAGAAGATTCTATTCTTAAGGTTGTATCGGCAGGCTGGATTACAGGCTATGAAGACGGTACATTTAAGCCAAATGCAAATATCACACGTGCTGAAGCTATGACAATTATCAATAAGATGCTTGTTCGTTATGCTGACCATGATACAGAGTTTGCAAAGAACTGGTCCGATGTTGATAAGGCTGACTGGTACTACGATGCAGTTATCGAAGCTACAACATACAATAAGTATGAAAGGGACGCTAACGGCTGGAAAGAAACCTGGACAGGAATTAATGAATAATTAATCAGATATAAAGAATCCGCTTGCTATAAGCAAGCGGATTTTTTTACCACAATAATTTTTTATGGAAACTTTATTTCAGCTAAAGATAACACCGTTGTTCGGGTAAGAGATCAAAATAAGGTCGCTTAAGTGTGGGTGAGGCTGCTTTGGATATTTATATCCTCCCGTCATGTTCATGCTTACGCATTCACATGCCACCCTCCTTTAGGCAAGGAGGGCTTATAACATTGTCAATGTCATTTACCTATAGCAAAATTAAGGTTTTGTTTTGATTTTTTTGTTTGAGTAGTAAAAGTACGCTCAATTTTTTATCTCCTGCGCTTCAAAGGTGCGAGCTTATTCTGTTGTTATTCATTGCCTAAGCAGCAAAAACGCACTCTCGATTCACCCTACATTTTGTCTCCGTTTTGCCCCCTCCTTGCCTAAAGGAGGGTGGCATGCGAACACAGTTGTGTGAGCATGACGGGCGGATACAATAAAGGCAGCGCAGTGGCGCTGAGGTGGTGAATGACAGTCCGTTTTTGCCTCCCTTGCCTAAAGGGAGGGGGACCGCGCAAGCGGTGGAGGGATTCTCAGAGCCGAGGTGTGACCGAGCAGCAAGAGGAAAAGCACGCAAGCGGTGTTATGATTACTTATCTTCGGCAAACACCGTCGGGTTTGGTTTGAGCGTTCCGAAGCATTTTTTTCTATCCACTAAAAAGGCGGTGTACTTTTTATACACCGCCTTATCGGAAGGCAAATTGGAATTTAAATTATAAAAAAGATATTCGGTTATTTGTCCAAATTAATTTTCGGCATATTCCAGCGATATTTTGACGCAAGCAATCTTATAATAACAACCGTTGAAATTGACAGCATAACCGAAAAAATACGCGGAACGGACGAAATATCCAAAATGTAATAAAGTATACTTCCTACAACCGAAGCAACTGCATAAATGTGTTTTCTCAGGATATAAGGCATTACATTTGTGAGTGTATCTCTTAAAACACCGCCGCCGACCCCGGTGATTGTTCCTAAAGTAACTGCAAGAAGCATATTGTCGTAAAATCCTGCGTTTTTTGCGGCCTCCGTTCCGATAATGGTAAACGCGGCAAGTCCGATTGCATCAAGAAAGTTAATTATTGCGTCTGTGTTTTTCTGAAACAGATTGTATATGTTATGAAAAAAATATACCGCAATGAATGTAAGCAGTGAGGTAAGCGCGGCGGTAATCAGTATATATTCGTTTGAAAAAACCGCCGGCGGAGTTCTGCCTATTATAATATCGCGTATGAGACCGCCTCCGACCGCGGTAACGCAGCCGATAATTACCACGCCTACCGCGTCAAGCTTCCTGTCAATAGATATCATCGAGCCGGAAATGGCGCATACAATCACGCCTGTCAGCTCGGTTATTTTCATAATTATTTCGGAAATATCCATACAAGTCTCCATTGATATTCAAATATTTTTATTGCACCGCGGCTTGCGGCATTATCGGCTGATTCATCCGGAGCGCATATTGCATTCTTGTCGGAATAATGTGTGATAAGCGTATGTGTTGCTTTTTTTATTTGGTTCTTTCCGCCGATAATAACTTTTGGTACTTCAAGCTGACATATTTTCTTTATTTCATCATGAAGCACTGCTCCCATAAAAAAGCTGTATATTTGTTTTTTGCTGCAATTATAAACATTATTCAACACTCGGACTTTAAAAAGTGTTTCGTTTATTCCGCTGCTTTCACAATATTCATATCCTTTAATAAGATATTCATTATCAGTTTCTTTTTGATTTAAATCCACAACGGATTTGAGTATTGTATTTTCTGTCAATGAATAAATCATTTCGCCTGTCAGCATGGTTGAAAAGCGGCATATTCTTCCGAGACTGTCAAGTTGTATTATTTTAGAATGTGAGCCGGGCAATACATATATACAGTTTGCTTCAAGCTCATTGTTTAAACCTACAAGCTCGGTTTCTTCGCCGCGCATCATATCTGTTTGGCTCAGGTTATTTCCGGATAATATAATTCCCGGAATAAAAGAAAAAGGAATGTCGGAAATGCCGGCAAGATTAACGGTACAGATACTGTCATGAAGTTCTTTTATACCTGCGGGAGCGTGGATATGATCCACTTTATACAGTCCGAATTCCGATGTTATCATTCCCGAAGCCAAAACAGTCTTAATGTCCGCACATTCATCTGTCAGGGTAGTAATTGCTTCCCTCACGGAATTAACGAGAATATCACGCCCGTCAATGCCTGCTTTTGCACCTACGGACAATTTTATTGTTTTGTGTATAATATTATTTACCTAAATATGCTTTTCTCACTTCTTCATTTGCCAAAAGCTCGTCGCCTGTGCCGGACATGATTATGCTGCCTGTTTGCAGCACATAACCGTAATCGGCAATTTTTAGCGCCATATTTGCGTTTTGCTCGTTCAGAAGCACAGTTACACCCTGTTTGTTAATTTCTTTTATAATATCAAAAATATCTTTTACAACAAGCGGAGCAAGACCCAGTGACGGTTCGTCCATCATAATAAGCTTAGGTCTGCTCATGAGCGCTCTTGCAACCGCAAGCATCTGCTGCTCGCCGCCGGAAAGAGTTCCGGCAAGCTGCCAGTGCCTTTCTTTAAGACGCGGAAACAGACTGTACATACGCTCAATGTCACTGCCGAGATTGTCTTTTCTCAAATAAGCGCCGATTTTGATATTTTCAAGTACTGTCAGATTCGGAAAAACACGTCTGCCCTCAGGGACAAGTGTTATCCCCTCCTCAATGATTTTATTGCTCGGCATAGTCAAAAGCTCTTTGCCGTTATAAGTTATCGAGCCGCTTTCGGTCTTGACAAGCCCGACAATCGAGCGAAGAGTAGTGGATTTTCCTGCGCCGTTTGAGCCTATCAGAGTAACAATTTTACCGTCCGGTACTTCCAAATCGATTCCTCTGATTGCACGGATACCGCCGTAGGAGACATGCAAATCTTTAATTTTAAGCATCTTCACTCACCCCCAGATACGCTTCGATAACTTTAGGATTCTGCTGAATTTCTTCGGGAGTACCGTCTGCAATAAGCTTTCCGAAATCCAACACATAAATTCTGTCCGATATATCCATAACCAAGTCCATATGATGCTCTATCATGAGGACCGTAAGCTTGAATTCATTTCTTATCCGCCCGATAAACGCGGTCAGCTCTGCCGTTTCCTGCGGATTCATGCCGGCAGCCGGCTCGTCCAGCAAAAGAAGCTTCGGATTTGTTGCCAGCGCTCTTGCAATTTCAAGATGACGCTGCTTTCCGTAGGGCAGATTGCTTGCTTTTTCGTCCTTGACATCATACAGATCAAGCAGCTTTAAAAGCGCTTCGGTTTCTTCGCGGTGCTTTTTTTCTTCGGCATTGTTCAGCATAAATGCTGCCGTAAAGATGTTAGAGCTTTTGTGCAGATGTTTCGCAATCAGAACATTTTCAAAAACGGTCATGGTCTTGAAAAGTCTGATATTCTGAAAGGTTCTCGCAATTCCCATTTTTGTGATTTTATCGGGAGTCGGCTCGATAATTTTCGTATATTCGCCGAGATGACCTTCTTTATAAAGCTTTTTCATTTTTCCTGTCGGGTGGTTTGAAACTATTGTCTCTCCGTTAAAAGATATGCTGCCGTTTGTCGGGGCATAAACTCCGGTAATAACATTAAACGCGGTTGTTTTGCCTGCGCCGTTCGGACCGATTAAAGCGACAATTTCCCCCTCGTTTACATCCATTGTAAGCGTATTAACTGCGACAACTCCGCCGAACTGCATTACAACATTATCCAAATGAAGTACGTTTTTCATTTTTTGCCGCCTCCTTTTTTGCCGAATTTTTTAAAGAATGAGGCTATAGCGTCCCATGAAAATTCCCTGTCGCCCATTATTCCGCGTCTGAAGAAGAGCACGACAATCATGAGAACTACCGAGAATATAACCATTCTGAATCCCGGTCTTAAAAGCGGAACGGTGAATCCGTTTATGACCATGGTCGAATCCAAAAATCTCAGCCACCACTCTTTTGAGAATATTACAAGAAGTGCTGCAATAATGCTTCCCGAGAAGCTGCCCATTCCGCCTATTACGACCATAAGCAAAATATAATAGGTCGCTGTTGAAATCGTAAATGTTGTTGACGAAATTGCTTTCAGGTACATAGCCAGGAGCGCTCCGCCTATTCCGGCAAAAAACGAGCTTATAATAAATGAAAGCATTTTGTGCTTTGCAAGATTAATGCCCATCGCTTCGGCAGCTATTTCATCGTCTCTGATTGCTTTAAAGCTTCTGCCGTATGTTGATTTTTTGATAAGCGCCATTATGGCAATACAAACTATTACGACAGCAAAGGTTGCATAATACGAGCTGAACCCGGGTATTGAGTTAAGTCCCAAAGAACCGTTTGTGATTTTGTTAAGCGGTGAGCTGGCAACAACTATTCTCACAACCTCCGCAAATCCGAGAGTTGCAATTGCAAAATAGTCGCTTTTAAGTCTCAATACGGGCGCGCCGATTAATGCGGCAAACAAAGCCGCAACAAGTCCGGCAACAATTAAAGCCGGGATTATCGGCAAATGAACATTTGCCAAAACATCACTGATTCCGTAAAGATAATATACACTCGGTCTTGCCGCAACAGGGATTGTCAGGATTGCATATGTGTATGCTCCCAGGGTCATAAAGCCTGCCTGACCGAGCGAAAATTGTCCCGTAACTCCGTTTAGCAGATTCATACTGACTGCCAGCAGCGCATAAATAGCGCCCATTTGCAGCGATGTACGCATCATTGAAGATGACGGCAGTGTGCCGACAAAATATATAAATGCGGCAAGCGCCAAAAAGGCAATTACGGAGCAAATTGTTTTAGTAGATTTTTTCATAATATCACACCTTCTCCGTAGTTTTCTCGCCGAACAATCCTGTCGGACGGAACAGCAGTACAATAATCAGAATAACAAATGTAAACGCGTCGGAAAATTCCGAGTAAGGACTTGCCTTTATAAATGTCTCGGAAATTCCGATAAGGAATCCGCCGACCAACGCGCCGGGAATCGAACCTATTCCTCCGAATACCGCCGCAACAAAGCATTTGAGCCCCGGAAGCGAACCGGAGAGCGGATATACCTGCGGACGCGGCACAAAATAAAGAATTGAGCCGATTGCCGCAAGGGCACAGCCGATTACAAATGTAAAGCTTATTATATTGTTAATTCTGATACCCATAAGTCTTGCAACTTCAAAATCTTTTGATACCGCTCGCATTGCCATGCCGATTTTTGTTTTATTGATAAGAAATACCAAACCGATTACAATCAGTATTGTTAAAATCGGAGTTATAAATGTCACCAGCGAAGTGGACAGACTTCCGATTGTAATTTTCGTATTCAAAAAGCCTATTGTCGGGTATGGCTTCGGCAGTGCCGAGAAAAGATAAGTTGCCAGATTCTGCAAAAGGTAAGAAACGCCGATTGCCGAAATCATAACCGACATTCTCGGAGCGCTTCTGAGCGGTTTATATGCGATTTTTTCGGTCAGTACACCCAGTGCCACCGTCATCGCAATTACAAGTATGATAGAAACATACCAGGGCAGCAGAAAGTTTGTCATGCATATTATCATGAAGTATCCCGCCATCATAAATATGTCTCCGTGTGCAAAGTTAATCAGCCGCAATATGCCGTAAACCATTGTGTAGCCTATGGCAATAAGTGCATAGCTGCTGCCTATCGATAATCCGTTAAGGCAGTTTTGTAAAAATGATTCCATGAAATTAAATTTCCTCCTTGTCGGAAAGTCCGGAAAAATAAAAAGCGGCGAGGCAAGAACAATCTGCCCCGCCGCTTCTTTTCAGCTTGCCGGATTATTCAACTGCGTTGAATTTGCCGTCTGTGCTTTGAGTTCCGATAAACTTAAATTTACCGTCTTTTACGGTCTTTATATATGCCATTGTTTTGTTAGCGTCGCCGTTTTCGTCGAATGTAATATCTCCGGTTACACCCTTTGTCTTAAGAGCTGCAAGAGCGTCGCGGATAGCTGTTGTATCTGTTGAGCCTGCTGCTTCAATAGCGTCGATAGCAACATTGTATGCGTCGAATCCGAGTGCGGAAACTGCTGCAACGCCGTCCGAACCGCCGTTTAATGTAATATTTTTAGCGTCACTGTTAAGATATGCCTTAAAGCCTGTAACGAAATCGGAAGCTGTCGGGTCATTTTCGTCAAAGAATGTCGAGAATGTTACACCCTCACAGTTTTCAGCGCCTGCGTTTGTGATTATTGTCTCATTTTCCCATGTATCGCCTGCCATAATCGGGCATGTGATTCCGAGTTCTCTTGCCTGCTTGATAACGAGACCTGCCGTAGCAATTGATGACGGGCAGAATATAACCTCGGGATTCTTAGCCTTTGCTGATGTCAAAATTGCGTTAAAGTCTGATTCGTTTGTGTTGTATGTACCTTCATAAACGAGTTCGCCTGTGTAAGCTGCTTTAAAGTAGTTTGCAAGACCTGTTGAATAGTCGTCGCCGTTTTGGCTGATTACGGCAGCTGTTTTTGCGCCGTATGTCTTTTCGGCATAGTTTGCCATAACAGTTCCCTGGAACGGATCGAGGAAGCATACTCTGAAATAGTAGTCATTTCCTGCGGTAACCTGAGGATTTGTACATGAGCAGCCGATAGCAGGGATTTTAGCGTCTTTAAATGTAGAGCCTGCAGCGATCGAAACACCCGAGCCGTACGAACCGAGGACAACCTTTACACCGCTTGATACCAGGCTCTGTGCAGCCGTAACGGCAGCCGATTTATCCGACTGGTTATCTACTTCGACTAACTGGATTTTGTATTCCTTGTCTCCTACCTTAGCGGTGCTTCTGATTGAATTTGCATAGCGTGCACCCAGAACTTCCTGAACACCGCCGCCGCCGTTTTCACCGGTAGTCGGTTCAAATACGCCTATTTTGATGACGTCGCCGTCAGCTTCGTTGTTTGCCGCATTGTTTCCGCATGCAGTAAGGCTTGTTACAGCCAGTGCCAGCGAAAGAGCAGCTGTTAAAATCTTTTTCATATTAAACTCCTCCTAATATGTTAATATACATATTATAATACAAAAAATCGAATTTGGCAATATTTTTTTGAAAAAAAATACCGAATTACCAAAAAAAAGAAAAATTATGCCGTCAGTCTGCGGCTTCGGCGGAGTCTTGAATAAGTTCGCTGCCGTCCGTAAATATGACTTTTATGCACGGTGTCGGGAACAGACGATTGCTTCCGCAGTGCGGAATATAATATCCCGGAATAATTTCCCTTACAGTCTTTTTTTCACCGTTTAACTCTGCAGCAGCGTCGATAAGCAGACTTGAAACGGGGGTAAGTTGTTTTTTTTGTGAGCGCTTGCCTGTTTCGAAGTACCAGCTGCCGCTTATTTTCAGTATCTTTGTTTTTGAGTATTGTACATCTATTGACGAGCAGAAAAATCTCATTCCGTTTGCCTGTTTGGTGATATTAAGGTTTACATTTCCGTCCTTTTCGGAGACGGAACATATAATATTTTTATCACTTATTCCCAGATATGCAAGAGCGCGGCGCCCCATGGCAGAGGGTGTTTTTGGCATGAGGGAAAGGTTTGTGTCCGCACCGGGTACAAATTCAAAACAATCCTCGCCAAAGCTCAGAGTCCCTTTGGCAGATGTATATTCTTCGCCGTTTTTTGTATAGCTGCCGCCGAGAACCGTTTCGGCGAACGCGTCTTTGTCGGCAGCCGCATTTTCAAGCTCCGGAATGTTTACCGACGTTATTTTTGTTTTTAAAAGTGCGGAATCAACCCCGATTCCGCTTTTTTGAATAATTTGTGCAGCAGTGTCTGTTATTTCTGAAGGAGTGCGCCCGAAATCGCCGGTGAACATTATAATAACAAAACAGAGAAAAAGGTCGGCGCAAATGAAGAGTACAATCAATATGTTTTTTGCTTTGCTCCAGTTCATTCTATTTCCTCCTCCTTGATTTCTATGCCCTTAACCTTGGTGAACCAATCTGCGGTGATATAACTTTGTTCACTGTTATCGTTGAAAACGGGATAAATTTCACTGATTTCGATACTGTTTAAATCACGGGTATATTTTTCGGCAGCATTGTCAAGAGCGGATATAAACGGGCTCATTTCAACTCCTTCTCCGATCGGTGTATAGCTGCGGAAAACCTGAGTGTAGCTTATCAAAGAACCGTTCCTGATTTCGGCGCTGACCGCATGCTGAAGATTGCCGGAATCAATATTTACCGGTATTCCGCAGCTTCGGTAGTCAAATGTGATATATGTGCTTTTTTCGGACAGTGCCTTTGAAATATACAAATCGTTTTCGGCAGAAGCGGCGGCGGTCAGCTTATCGGTAAAATTCGCCAGCGCAATAACCGAGTCAATATACGAATTGTCTGCAGACAGCGAAAGCCCGCTGCCGGTGGTGGACTGGTAGGAGATAACGCCTGTAGGGCGAATTTTCAGAATACAGTTGTTTTCAACACATACAAGAGTTCCGTCCGCTTCCGAATATCTGCGTACCGTGTTGGAATTGATTCTGAACACGGATATGATTTTAGAAATCAGTTCCTCACTGAGCATGCCGCTTGCGTCTGTAATCGGGTTTTCCGCCTTTATAACCGGAAAACGGAGCGGAGCTGAATAAACGGGCGCTGCCGGCGAAAGTGTTGCTACCTGCGAGCCGAGTGATTCGTCAAATTTCAAATCAACCGAGTAGTTTATTATTTCTCCGCCGGGTGAACCGGCTTTCAGCTTGTCTATTGTGCGGATTAATTCGTCTGCGGAAGCGGATGATTCGGCAGCGTAAAAATCACCGGTGTTAAAATCTTCAAAGAAAACAGTTTTGTCGGCAGCTACTATAATCCGTACAAAGGACGGAACAATTTGCGCCAAAGCAGATGAGTCAACCGCAAAAAATTCCCCGAAAAGACCTGTGTCATACTCTACCGCATAGGAAAAGCAAAGAGATTTTCCGCTGAGTGCGGAGACCCAGTCGCTCTTTTTTGCAAGATGAATACTGCGGCTTTTCAGTGCCGAGGAAAGCATGTCGGAGGCAGCCGAAAAAACCTCGCGGAAGTTGTCCGAATCGGGTCTTATCAGCATACGGGAGGTTTGGTCGCCCGTGTTGACAAAAATTTTCTGCGGCATTGTAATATGCGTTTTTGTTATTGATTTAGCTTTGTTTTTTATTGCTTTGTAAATGTCGGAATTTTCTATAAAAGAAAAAAAATTATAGCCGTAAGGCCATAATTTTTTATCATTTAATATTTTAGAACCCAAGATAAAGTTAATCATGACCAAACAGGCAAGCAAACAGCTTTTAATTCGTTCTTTGTTCATGATTTTCAATTACCCCAAAAAGTTTTTCATTGTAACGGTTACGCTTTTGAGCTTGTTTACCGTGCTTTTACGTATTTTATTTATGTCAATTCTGGTGACCTGGCTGCCCGATTGATTCTGGGCGTAGACCATGAAAATGTTACTGTCACTGTCAAGAGTCACAACCGTACTGAAAAAGCCGCTTGCGCCTATGTAAGTGGTATTTTTTATCAGGTTGCATACCCCTTGCGAATTACTGTACTTATATATTTTTATTGCCGTCCCCTGCTTGCCGACTGCCGAAATTGTATATGTACGGTCGGAAGTGGACGCCGAATGCGACTCCGGACGTTTTATATATATGATTGTATCCGATGTGCCCTGTGCACTGAGCGGCATAGTGTTGCCGTAGGCAGCAAAGCTGACCGACGGAATACAAACAGAAAGCATCAGTACAAGCGCCAGTATTATGCTGAATTTCTTTTTCATGAAAAATCCTCCGTTTCTGCGTAGACTAAATGTATTAATTAAAATTATTTTTTACTCTATAGTATATATTATAACACATACATGTTACAATACAATTACACACAAATTAAAATGGAATAACATTTTAAGCCGGGACAGTTATAATAACCTCCGTACCCTTTCCGTACTCGGATTTTATGGAGATTCTGCCTCCGAGACTGTCCATAATCTGTTTGGCAATCGCAAGCCCGAGCCCGGTGCCGCCGGTGCCACGGCTTCTTGCTTTATCAACCCTGTAAAATCTTTCAAAAATCCTGGGCAGATTTTCTTTCGGAATACCGATTCCGTTGTCGGTAACTTTAATATATAAATCGTTGTAAACACGTCCTGTGAATACCTCTATTTTTCCTCCTGAGGAGGTGTACTTTACCGCGTTGGAAATTATATTTATTACAACCTGTTCCAGTTTATCTTTATCAGAACGGATTATCGGCATTTTATTAAGAGCTTTGTAGGTAAGCGTCTGGTTTTTCTTTTCCGCCGTAATTCTCATTCTTTCGGCAATATCGCTGACAAAAGCGTCAAGGTCTATTTCCTCGCTGCGCTCCGGTGCGTCTGTTTCTTCATCAAGGCGCGAAAGCGTCAGCAAATCTTTTACTATTCTGGTCATTCTGTCCGCTTCTTTTACGATCGTACCCAAAAATTTGGTCTGAACTTCACCATCGGACATTTCAATAAGAGTTTCGGCATACGACTTAACTGTTGTAAGCGGAGTTCTAAGCTCATGCGAAACATTTGCTACAAATTCGCGCCGGGCGGTTTCAAGTTTTTCCTGCTTTGTGATGTCGTGCATAACAACCAGTATGCCGCTCGCCTTTTTTTCTATATAAAAGGTTACAAAATTGAAGCGGATGAACCGCGTTCCGATTTCTATCTGGCGCTCCATAGGCGAATCGTGCCGTATATATAAAAGCTCGCCGAACGATATATCCGCACCTAGTGATTTAAACAAATCGTCAAATGCAGGAATTTCTTCTGAGGAGACACCGAGCATTTTTTCTGCTTCGGGGTTTATATGAATCAGCTCACCTTTTAGGTTAAACGCAAGAATTCCATCGGTCATATTTTTTAAAATGGTCTCAACCTTTGTTTTTTCGGAATCAACCTCATCAATAAGCGTGTGCAGCGATGATGACATATACCGGAATGTATTTGAAAGCCTTCCTATTTCGTCATTTGCATCGGACGGGGGCATGGAGTCAAATTCACCGGATGCAACTCTTTCGGCACGCTTTGTCAGATTTATTATCGGAGTAGTTATTGTGCGGCTTAACAGGTAACCGATTATAATTGTAATGACCGTACCTGCCAGCAGCGCCTGCAAAATTATTAGCGCCATGCTGCGTGTTATGC
>CAKSFY010000019.1 GCA_934454035.1 uncultured Clostridia bacterium
GGATAACATTATTGCAATAAGACCTTTAAAGGACGGAGTCATCGCTGATTTTGATGTCACGCGCGAAATGATCAGGCTATTGATGCTAAAAGCGTACGGAAAAAAAAGAGGAATCGTCAAACCTAATGTGACGATTTGTGTACCGTCCGGAATTACCAATGTTGAAAAAAAGGCAGTAGAGGACGCGTGTATATCGGCGGGCGCCAAAAAAACAATAATAATGGAGGAACCGATGGCTGCCGCCATTGGCGCAGGGCTTGAAGTTGAAAAGCCGATAGGACATATGATAGTCGATATAGGCGGCGGAACAACGGAGGTAGCCGTTGTTTCACTTGCAGGGATTGTGGTTTCGAAATCGCTGAGACTTGCAGGCAATGCTATTGACAATGCCATTTCATCGTATATAAGACATACCTATAATATGACTGTGGGCGACAGAACTGCGGAGGAAATTAAAATTGCAATAGGTTCTGCGCTTCCGTTCGACGGTGAATCGGACTACGAAATAAAGGGCAGAGATATGCTTTCCGGTTTGCCGAAAACCATAAATATATCAGCGTCCGAAATCCGTGACGCTATGTCGGAGCCGATAAGAGAAATAGTCTCGGCAATTACTTTTACGCTGGAACATACTCCGCCGGAGCTTGCCGGTGATATTTTGGATAACGGAATTATTTTAACCGGCGGAGGTGCAATGATAAGAAATATTGATAAAATGATAAATATGATAACCGGCTTGCCGGTTTCCGTTGCGGAAAATCCGCTTGATTGTGTCGCATTGGGGACACTAAAGGCAGGCTCGGATACGGAAATAGTAAAAAGGTCATCGGTAGCGGAACAAGATTAACAATTGGAAGTGATAAAAGGTGTCAAAAATAAAAAAGAGAGCAATAATAGCTGTTTTGGCAGCAGTTTTGGCTGCGGCAGGATTGACAGTTGCCGCGAAATTGGGAGTAAATCCGGTATCAAATGCGGTTAACACTGTCATTTCACCTGTACAATCCGTTATTGTCAAGGTTTTCAGACCGGTTAAAAATTTTATTTCGTTTGTTACGGAAATGAAAGGTTTAAAAGAAGAAAACGAATTGCTTAAAAGCGAAGTTGCTACTTTAAAAAAGGAAAGCCGTAATCAAGAAGAATATAAAAAAGAAAACACAAGACTTAAAAAACTTTTAAATCTGACAGATGATATGACAGGCTGTGAAACCGTTTCGGCAAAAATTGTTTCATTTGAACCGGGAAATTGGTTTTATTCGCTTATAATCAATAAAGGCAGCCGTGACGGTATAAAGCTTGCCGATACGGTTATTTCGGAGGGCGGTCTTATAGGAAAAATAAGCGAGGTCGGAATTAACTGGGCGAGAGTTTCAACGATACTTGATTCGCAAAACTCTGTCGGAATCAAGCTTACGAGAACCGGAGATGTAGGGATTGCCGAGGGTGATACAGAGCTTTTGAAAAATAAACGGTTTAAGCTTGACTATATTTCCAAGAATACTTCATTAATAAGCGGAGAATTGCTTGAAACCTCCGGACTCGGAGGGATTTATCCTCCCGGACTTTCGGTAGGAACTATAGAAGAGGTTGAACTTGACAGTACCGGCGAACTTGTAAAAGGAATTGTTAAGCCTGCGGCAAATTTTGAGAATCTGTATGAGGTTCTGGTTGTAACCTATTGGGAACCGAAAAATTATGATAAAAATCAAGTGACTGCGGAGTATTCAAATGATGACAGAATTGAAAGCGGTCGAAGCGAAAAAAGCTTGAAAAAGGCAGAAGAGGCTGTTGCTGCCGAAGAGGACAATACTCAAAGTGAGCCTGCGGCAAGCGATGGAGAGGATAACCAATGAAGACGATTAAAATTTGTATATGGGTAATAATCTTATATATTATGCAATGCGTTTTGACACCGTATATCAGGATAATGGGAGCGGCGCCTGAATTTTTGTTTGTGTTCACTCTTTGCACGGCGTATTTTTCAAAAGACGCAAAGTATTCGTTCGGCGTAGGGGCGGTTTGCGGTTTGCTGGCAGGAAGTATGTATGGAATCGGAGCGGCATTTTATCTGATTATATATGTTTTGTCGGTGATTGCGGTTTCTGCTTTTTCGGACATTATATATACGAAAATTTACCTGCCGATAATCCCTATAGCGCTTGTTATGTCATTTCTTGAGAACAGTTTGTTTTTTCTTTCGAATAAGATATTATCGGTTACATATGCAGGCGCATTAATATCGGTTATTTTACCCGTAACAATTTACAATACCGCGTTTGCGACTTTGATAGGCTTTTTTGTTAAGAAACTATATGTAGACAGAGGGAACTGAGAATGGAAAAGAGACGTATTCTTATATTGAAAATTGCAGTTACTCTTATGATGTGTCTGATAATAGCAAGGCTTTTTTCTCTTCAGGTAATTCATGGAGTAGGCTACAGAGCTATGTCCGTTCAAAGAATAACTACAACAACGGTTGCAAAGGCACCGAGAGGAGAAATCCTTGACAGATACGGGAGACCTCTCATTACGAACAGGACGGGATATTCTCTGAAAATGCAGAAAACAGGGATGAAATCAAAAGAATTTAACGCAATGATGCTAAACCTTTTAAATATATTGAAGGAATGCGGATTTTCGTATGAAGATTCGCTTCCCATTACTTTTGCGCCGTTTGAATTCGGGTTCAGAGACGAAAACGGAGACGGTTCTTTTGAGGATGAAAAAGAAGCGTGGTTTTCAAAAAGGAAAAAGATAACAGATTCAATGAGTGCCTCTGATATAATTAAATATTACAGAAAGAATGTATATAATATTGATGATTCATATTCGGATGATGACGCAAGACGAATAATCGGCATAAGGTACGATCAGGATATCGGCGGATTGTCTGCAACAAATCCTTTTACTCTTGCAGAGGATATAGATATGACCGTTGTAACAAAGATAAAGGAACACAGCGGCGAATTTCCTGGTGTTTATATAAGCACAGAATATTTCAGAACATACGAATATGAAACTCTTGCCGCACATATTCTGGGCGGTATCGGGAAAATGAATAAAGAAGAATATGATTCACTGAAATCAAAGGGGTACGGCTTTAATGATATGGTCGGCAAAAGAGGAATAGAAAAGATAGAAGAAGAATTCTTAAAAGGAACGGACGGCAAAAAAAATGTAATGAAGGATTTAACAGATGATGCCGATGTTACATTGGAGGATATTCCTGCCGTACCCGGAAATTATGTTACACTCACAATTGACGCAGACCTGCAAAGAGCGGCGGAGGAATCGCTTGAAAAACGAATAAATGAGATTGCAGCAGGCGGAGCCGGAGCTAATGCCGGAGCGGCTGTTGTTCTGGATATTTCAAACGGAGATGTTTTAGCTTGTGCAAATTATCCCGCTTATAATCCGCAGACATTTAATAAGGACTACAGTGAGCTTGTCGCAAATCCTGCAAAGCCTATCTGGAACAGGGCAATAAGCGGAACATATACACCCGGTTCGACGCTTAAGCCTTTAATTGCTATAGCTGCACTTGAAAGCGGAGCGGTCGGACTTGACGAAAAACTGGAATGTAACGGAATATATGACTATTATGAAGATTATAAGCCAAAATGCTGGATTTGGACTGCGCAGCACAGAACTCACGGCAAGCTTAATGTGACCGGTGCAATTGAAAATTCGTGCAACTGCTATTTTTATGAGGCAGGCAGACGATGCGGAATCGACAAAATGGACGAGTATGCAAAAAAATACGGACTGGGCGAAGTGACCGGAATTGAATTGTCCGATGAAGCGAAAGGCGCAATGTCAAGCCCTGCTTACAAGGAAAAGATTGCAGGCGAGTACGGTGATAAAAAATGGTATGCAGGTGATGTTATTCAAACTGCTATCGGTCAGTCATATTCATTTTTTACTCCGATTCAGCTTGCGAATTATGTTGCTGCTATTGCAAACAACGGAACATTATATAAAACTCATATTGTAAAAAGTATCCGTTCATCGGTTGACGGAAAAATTGTAAAAGAAACCGAGCCGACGGTTCTAAACACAATAGACGTGAGTGATAAAACACTTGAAGCGGTAAAACGCGGAATGTACGGAGTTGTGGACGAAGGCTCGGCAAGTGCCATATTTAAAGATTATCCGGTCGGAATCGGCGGAAAAACCGGTACCGCTCAGGTGGGAAAAAATAAATCAGATAACGCGCTGTTTGTTGCATTTGCTCCTTATGATAATCCTCAGATTGCGGTTGCGGTCGCAGTTGAAAAGGGAGAAAAGGGATATAATGCGGCATATATTGCAAGAGATATCTTTGACGAGTATTTTGATATTAACAAAAATCGGGATAATTCGATTAATTTGAGTGAACTTTTACCATAAATTTTAAAAAAGTTGTTTACAAATATGTTATTTTTTGATATAATAATTATATTAGAATACTTAGGAGGGGATTTTTTGAATATAGCGTTGATTGCACATGACAAAAAGAAAGAACTTATGGCACAGTTTTGCATTGCATATAAAGGAATATTGAGCAGACATTCACTGTATGCTACAGATACAACCGGCAAAGTTATAATTGACAATACCGGAATGAATGTATACAGATTTTTACCCGGTCCGCAGGGCGGAGACCAGCAGATAGGAGCAAGAGTTGCTTATAATGAAATCGACCTGGTTCTGTTTTTCAGAGACCCTCTTACCGCGGAGGCTTATGAGCCGGATGTTTCAAATTTGCTGAGATTATGCGATATGCATAACATTCCGATTGCAACCAATCTTGCAACCGCAGAGGTTCTAATACACGGTCTTGACAGGGGAGATCTGGACTGGAGAGATATTGTAAACCCAAAGAAAAAATAAATATTATAAAAAGGCGGCAACGTTTTAGCCGCCTTTACTGTCGAGATCATATATTATTTGAGCTATTAAATTTTCTCCGCAGCTTCTTCCTACACGGTCGGCAAGCTTTTTCAGCTCGTCAACTCCGTTTTCGGCAGCATAGCCGATATCGGCATTTTGTATAAGAGTAATATCGTTTTCGTAATCGCCTGCGGCGATTATTTTTTTTATCGGAAGAATTGATCTTATTTTGTCAAGGCAGGCTCCTTTACTGCAATTCCCGGGTAACAGCTCCAAGCCGTTGGCGGCGCAGCGTACAAAATAATACTGAGGAAACAGCTCTGTAAGCTCATGCTTTAATTTAAGAATCATTTCCGCCGAGCTGTCATGCCAAAAAAGAACTTTAAGCACATCTTTTTTTGAAAAGTCCGGGTTTGTATAATCGTATGGTTCGCTCAATTCAACCCTGTTTGCCTCAGCATGCATGTCCGGATAGTTTGTTTTGACATATTCTACAACATTTACTGCATTCTCGGGTAATGTCTCTTTATAAAGAATCCGATCTTCTTTTAAGTCATAAACAAGTGTTCCGTTTGCGGAAATTACCGGCGCGTTAATTATTTTGGTGCCGATGACTTCTTTTATAAAAAACGGTTGTCTGCCTGTTGCAACGGAAAAATGACCTCCGTTTTTTATAAAATAGTTAACTGCCGTTAAGTTTTCTTCCGATATATCAATACTGTCCGGCATAAAAAATGTTCCGTCAAGATCAGTTAAAAGCAAAATATCGTCAAATTTTCCCATATATCCACCTCCGGGCATTACTTGGCCGATTCCAAAAGTTTTTCGAGTTCTTCTTTTGTGAATTTGTATTTATTATCACAGAATTGGCATGTAAGCTCTGCTTCACCCTGCTCATCAATCAGCTTTTGAAGTTCTTCTTTTCCTATTGATATTAAGGCGCGTTCCATTCGCTCAACACTGCATGGACAATGGTATTTAGGAATTATTGCTGCGTTTTCCATCAACATATCAAAACCGTCGGTTATATAAAATAATATGTCCTCAGCGCTCATACCGTCCGAAAGCATTTGAGTGATAGGGGGGAGAGTGTGCATTTTTTCTTCCAGTTTTGCGGCTGTAGCTTCATCAGCTTCCGGCATCAGCTGAAGCATAAAGCCGCCGGCATTTATAACCGAGTTATCTGTGTCAACAAGCACTCCCAATCCGATTGCGGTAGGAATTTGTTCACTTGAAGCATAATAATATGTTAAATCCTCGGCAATTTCACCTGTTACAATCGGCACTTGACCGACATACGGCTCTTTAAGCCCCAAATCTCTTATGATATTCAGTTGTCCCTTGCCGACGGCACCGCCGACATCCAGTTTACCTTTTTTATTCAGGGGTAAATCAACAAAGGGATTTTCAACATAGCCGCGAACTTCGCTTTTTTCGTTTGTTACCGCAATCATTCTGCCGAGAGGCCCGTTTCCGCGAAACTGTATTGTTATGCTTTCGTTTTCACCCTTTAGTCCTGCCCCCATAATTGCGGCAGCGGTGAGAGTTCTTCCCAATGCTGCGGTTGCGGTAGGGTAGGTTGCATGTATCTGCCTTGCGCGCTCGGCAAGTTCGGAGGTTACGGCAACAAATACTCTGATTGCCCCGTCTGTGCTTGTCCCTCTTACCAATATATCTGACATAATAACATCTTCTTTCACTTTTTAAATAACAAAAAGCAAGTGCAAAAAAAGTCACTTGCTTTTTGCTGATTATATTATACCACAAAATTTTGAAAATGAAAAGAATTTTTTTATTAAACTCCGCTATATGCCGAAAAACCGCCGTCAACAGGCACAACAACACCGTTTACAAAACCGGAAGCTTTCTCATTTACCAGCCACAGGAGCGTTCCGATGAGTTCCTCTGCTTCGCCGAATCTGCCCATAGGTGTTGCAGCAAGAATTTTGCCGGTTCTGGGAGTAGGTGTGCCGTCCGGGTTAAAAAGAAGCGCTCTGTTTTGGTCGGTTACAAAAAATCCCGGAGCAATGGCATTTACTCTTATTCCAACCTTGGAGAAATGAACCGCAAGCCATTGAGTAAAGTTTGATACCGCTGCTTTTGCACCGCTGTATGCAGGAATTTTTGTGAGCGGAGTAAAGGCATTCATTGAGGAAATGTTAATTATTGTACCGTCTTTTTTCTCTGCCATATCTTTCGCAAAAACCTGCGTCGGAAGCAGCGTCCCTAAAAAATTGAGATTGAAAACAAAGCTTACTCCGTCCGGGTCAAGGTCAAAAAATGTTGTAATGTCTTTATTGTTTTTTAAATCTTCATAATCAAGATATTCTTTTGTAGTGGTTCCTTTCGGATTGTTTCCTCCGGCACCGTTTATTAATATGTCACACGTGCCGAAATCGGAAATTATTTTTTCTCTTGCGGCTTCAATTGATTCTTTTTTTAAAACATTTGCCTCATAGCCTTTTGCACTGCCGCCCTCGGCATTAATTTCCGCCGCAACCATTTCGGCGGCTTCAAGTCTTAAATCAAGAATTGCAATATTCGCATTACACTTGCCGAGTGCCTTTGCAAACATTCCGCAGAGTACACCGCCGCCGCCGGTTATTACAATTGTTTTTTCTTTTAAATCAAGTTCAAACGGTAAATTCATAGTTATTCTCCTTTTTCATTTTTAGATATAGCTTCCCACAATCCCTCAAGATAAACAGCTCCAAGTGCTCTGTCATACAGTCCGTATCCGGGTCTGCCGGTTTCGCCCCAGATCATTCTTCCGTGGTCGGGCCGCATATATCCGTCAAAACCTACGTCATGATATGCTTTCATAATTTTATACATATCCAAAGAACCGAACATATGCCCCGATTCCTCAAAGCATCTGTCGCCGGTAATTTTTATATTTCGCATGTGTGCAAAATGTATTCTGTCTGCAAAGGCATATACCATATCGGCAATATCATTTTCGGGAGATACTCCGAGTGAACCGCTGCAAAGAGTTAATCCGTTATATTTGCTTTCGTTTAACTTGAACAGACGCTCTATATTTTTCTTTGATGTAATAATTCTCGGCAATCCGAAAATGCTCCAGGGAGGGTCATCCGGATGAATTGCCATTTTGACTTTTACCTCCTCACATACCTTTATGACGCGGTCAAGAAAATATTTAAGGTTATTCCATAAATCTTCCTCTGTTACATTTTTGTATTGCTCCAGCAGCTTTTTCATGCCGTCTTTTGTATAACTGGAGTCCCAGCCCGGCAAGGATAAGTCACCTGTCAGCGGATTCATGCTGAGAACCGTATCTCTGTCATAGCTCAGAGCATTTGAACCGTCCGAAAGCTGATGTGCCAAATCGGAACGTGTCCAATCGAATACAGGCATAAAATTATAGCATACGCAGTCAATGCCGGCTTTTGCAAGATTTCTGATTGTGGTGCAGTAGTTTTCGATATATCTGTCCCTGTCGCCGCATCCCAGTTTAATATCTTCGTGCACCGGAACGCTTTCGATAACAGATAGCTCAAGTCCTGCCGCTTCTATTTCTTGTTTCAGCGAGAGAATGCTCTCCAAGTCCCAAGCTTCGCCGACAGGAATATCGTAAATTGCCGAGACTATCCCGGTTACTCCGGGAATTTGTCTTATTTTTTCTAAGGTTACGGGATCATCTTTCCCGTACCATCTGAAAGTCATTTTCATATTTTGTAGTTCCTTTCTTTTTATTCCCAAAAATTATTGCTTAAATTTTCATCAAGTACAAAAGCGACTGCACCGGACCATGCCTGCAACAGCGAACCGTCCTTGCAATAGGGTGAAAAATATTCTATCGGTGTATAATTTCCTTTCGACAGATTGTATTCAAAGGGAATTGTTAATAAATGCTTATAATTCATATGAAATTTTCTTTTTGCATAAGCGTACATCGCAGAAAGGTAAGGCCAGTTTGCACCATTGTGATAATTAAAACTTTGAGATGATTTGTGACATGCCGAATCTATACGACTGTAGAACGGATATACACACATGCTGCCGAAGTTTATATCAATTCCGTTGTTTTGGGTTTCAAGCATTTGCTCCATTTTCAAAAGCATACGTTTTGCACGTTCGCAATCAGCAATATTATATATGGCGGCAAAAACTGTGTCTATTGAAAGATTGTTTTCTGAATAATCTTCATTTTTGAAATTAATATAATATCCTTTTTCCTCATTCCACAAAATTTTATTAATTGCTGTTTTGACATTTTCAAAATGTTCAATATATTTTGAGTATTGCTCTTTTTCACCTTTTCTTTTAAAGATTTCAGCAATACAATATATTGCTCTTGCATACAGAACCTCATCATATGTAACATACCCGTATCTGTTCACTTCATCTGCCCAATCTCTTTTGTTATAGCGTCCTTGCTTGTATAGTAAACCGGTATCGTCCGTATTTTTTGAAAGATGTTCTACAGATAAAACTGCTTTCTTGAATATAGTAGTGTCGTCTACTTTAAAATCAGCAAAAGATATATCACCGCTGAAATGGATATAGTCGTAAAGCATCATGGCAAGAAAAGAAGGACTGTCATAATGATCGCCCCACCATTCGGAATAATCACATATGACGGCAGATGGGCATGAACCGTCATTTTGTATGCCTGTTGCAAGAGTTATAATCTGATTTTTTACTTTCTCAAGATCATTGCTATACATAGATAAAACCGTAAAATAGGAATCTCTGTAATAGCTCCGCATAGGTGATAAATATCTGCAGCCTGCCATAAATGCTTTGTAATTGCCCTTTTCCTTATAATTTTCCAATGCGCACCAGTATGACGACTGGAAAAGAGCGGTTTCTGTATCATTCAGATTGGCAGGGATTTTTACATCTTCAATTTCTTTTTGTACTATATCGCAAATTTTATCAAAATTTTCAAGAGATGAATCAAAGTTAGTAATTTCGGCGCAGTATATAATTCGTGTACGGATTTTCTGAGTTTTATTATTGAGAGTTAAATACACGGTATTATTTTCCGGCACATAGTTAAAGTCGGAATCAGATACAAATAATTGATTTTCGTTCGTCAGCTGTTTGCCGGTGTAACATAAGTCATTCCAAAAGAATCCTCCGGTAATTCCGATTTGTACGACATCGTTTTTGTTATTTGTTGATAGGGTGTAAGATGTATATATGCCGTGGTTATTTTTGTCAAGAAATTGTTCGATTATTATTGCTGCATTGTTTAAATCTATTTCAGTTATTTGTTTTCTCCCTATCATATATACTTTTTTGTTTAAAAGCATATCCTGCATTTTTCCGTTGTATGATATGTTTATGAATTCAATCGGAATGTTAAATGTTGAACCATCGGCAATAGAATAGTAATTAATTCCGCCACAGCCGTTAAATTGCGCACTTAAGACATAGTTTGATACATCATAGTTGGCAGATTCGTAAAGTTTTCCGGAGGCAACAATTGCTCCGTTGACAAATTTATGTTCCATTTTTTATACCTCATTTATATTATTATAAATTAACAGAAAGCCAATCCTTTCCTAAATTTAATCCTTTTTTGTACATTGACAGCATAACTTTTGCCGAATGAAATCCGTTGCTTAAATCAATATATTCTCCGCTGCCCGTTTCAAGGTTTTTGTAAAAGTCGTCAATCACCTTTCTGTGACCGCCGCCCCAGCATTTTTTGCCGTCTATAATCTGAACATCGCTCGAAATTATTTCAACATCATCGCATATTTTGTACAGCTTATTGTCTGCATAGCGGAATGCCGCATTTTCAAAAAACATTTCAAGTCTGAACGGTGCGTCAACGGAGAATGTGTTTGCGGCAAAGAATATTGCTTTTGAGCCGTTTTTTAGTTTAAACAAGGCTTCTGCGGTGTCCTCAACTTCAATTGAGGGTGTTGCTTTGTTTGTCAAATCCGACTTTATCTCGGATATATTGCCGAGATAATCAACAAGATCAATCAAATGTACCGCTTGATTGATTAAAACTCCGCCGCCTTCATGAGCCCAGCTGCCGCGCCATTCGGCTGACGCGTAATAGTCAGCAGTTCTGTTCCATGTCAGAAAGGCGCATATTCCCATAAGCTTTCCGAGCGTCTTATCAGTGTCAATAATATGCTTAAGTTCTTGGATGCAGGTGTTTGTTCTGTTTTGAAGCATAATGCATGATTTTTTACCGGAAGCAGAGTACGCCTTTTCAAGCTCTTCAAGCTCATCAGGCTTCATTACGGCAGGCTTTTCAAGTACAATATGCTTTCCTGCATTTAATGCTTTTACTGCCATATCCTTATGGAGATAATGTGGAGTGCATATATGTACGCTGTTAATATCGTCGTCGGCAAGCACATCTTCAAAAGAATAATAGATTTTTGCTTTATAGAGCTTTCCGTATTTGTCGGCACGCGCTTTGTCTGTGTCGCATACGGCGCAAATGTTTGCATATTCTGTTTTCTGTACTGCATGTGCATGAACCGGACCGATTGCACCGAGACCGACTATACAAGCATTTTTCATAGTACACCATCCTTTTTTATATAAAGCCCTTTTGTGTCAGATACTTATAACTTATTTCCAAACTGTCAAACGGGTTTCCGGAACAAGTATCCTGCTCAACCATTGCCCATTTGCTGCCGGCTTCCTCTGATGCTTTGATTATTGAATCCCAGTCGAGATTGCCTTTGCCTATCTCACTGATTATCTGTGTACCGTTTTTGATTGCCAAATCCTTATAATGAATTACAATGGCACGATTTCCGAGTTTCTTTATAAAATCGGCAGGATTGATACCGGAAAAGGCCAGCCAATATACATCGACTATAAAATCAAAATTGCCGTGTTCGGTCATATAATCCATAATCGTAGTTCCGTCCGAAAGCTTTTCAAATTCAATATGATGATTGTGATAGGCAAACGATATGCCTGCGTCAGCCATTTTCTCGGAAATAATATTCAATTTTTCAATAAACGGTTTTAATGAATTTACCGTTTTCGCTTCTGTATTCATGTAACCGAGACCTGCAATGCTGCACCCCAACCGCTTGTGAAAATCAATCATTTCATCAAGCCTTTCGGTATAATCGTCATATGATTTGTGCGTGCAGGCAATTTCTATATTGTATTTTTTGCAGATTTCCCTCATAATTTCCGGGGCAATATTGCCCACTGCAGAAATTTGAACCGACTTATATCCTATATCCGATATTCTTTTGACTGTTTCTTCAAAATCCTCTTTATTTTTTGTAAAGTCACGAACTGTATATAATTGTGCTCCGATTCGTTTATCCATGATTATATTCTCCTTATTAATAAGTGTACGATAGATCAACAGTTGTACTGGCTTCTTTTTTTACAACGGTTGAAGCATTGATTTTTTCTTGCAAAAGCTTATAAAATTCGTCATCAGGGAAATTTGCAACATCTGCCCATCCACCTGTCCAGGCACTGTAGTGAATTGCGTTTGATATGGTAAGACCGTTAATCCCCTCATATCCGGGAGCTAAAAGCTCATCGCCTTTTAATATTGCATTTGCAAAGTTTTTAAGTATTCCGACGTGCTGAGGACCGCCGTTTTTATCTGCCGGGACTTCACAGTTCCACCACTCGGGAGTTCCGAACGGCGCAGTGTTTGTTTTGTTAAATTCTCTTTCCGAAATTACATTCCTCTTGAATTTTATTTCGTTATTCTCAACAGTGACTGTTCCCATATCACAGGAGATTTCAAGGCGGTTTGTTCCCGGAGCTTCACCTGTCGAGGTAATATATACGCCTGTCATACCATTGTCATACTGCATAAAAGCGGTAACATCATCTTCAACCTCAATGTCGTAATATTTCCCGAAAGAAACATGTGACATTATTTTTGAAGGCATTCCGAACAACCATTGCCACAGGTCAAGCTGATGCGGATTTTGGTTTATAAGTGCACCGCCGCCCTCGGTTTTCCAGGTTGAACGCCAGGTACAGCTGTCATGATATGCCTGCGGTCTGTACCAGTCTGTAATTATCCATGCAACTCTTTTGATATTTCCCAAAGAACCGTTTCGGATAAGCTCTCTTAATTTTTGGTATACGGGATTTGTACGCTGATTGTACATGATTCCGAATATTTTACCGCTTTTTTCGGCTGCTTTGTTCATTTCCTTAACCTGGGCGGTATATACTCCGGCAGGCTTTTCTGTCAGTACATGAAGTCCGTGTGCAAAAGCATTTATTGCTATGGGAGGGTGAAAATAGTGAGGTACCGCTATCAAAACTGCATCAACCAAGCCGCTTTCAATCAATTCGTCGGAATTTTCAAATACTTTGATGTCCGGATATTTTGCGTTTAATTTTTTACGTTTTTCCGGGTCAATATCGCACAGCGCGCCGATCTCCATATTCGGAACTTTTCCGGTTATTATACTGTTTAAATGCTGAGTTCCCATATTACCGATTCCGATAATACCGATTTTTACTTTTTCCATTTTATTTTACCACCTTATCTAAAATCTTTTTCAGGCTTTCATATGCCAGTGTAAATTTGTCCGGAGTGCTTTTACTGAGTTTAAGCATTGTGTCATTTAATTCAAGGTTTGCAAGTCCCGAAAAACTGCCCAAATGGGGCTCAAGACTTAAAAAGCCTTCATAGTCGGATGCATATAAATCACTTACAATGTTTTCAACGCCTCCGACTCCGTAGCCTGCCGGTACAACCTCTCCGTCGGGAAGAGCGTCTTTGATATGCATGTAAACAATATGCTTTTTCAGCATATTAAATGCCTTCGGGTAAACATCCTCACCGCATTGCACAAAGTTTGCAGGGTCGAATACCCCCATTAATGCAGGAGATTTAACATTTTCAAAAATATCAAGACATCTGTCGGCAATATCGCCGTAGATTTCTTTTTCGTTTTCGTGAAGAAGAATAACCCCCTCTTTTTCGGCTAAATCACACATTGCTCTCATTCTTTTCAGTACTTCATCTCTGTAAATTGACGCATCTTCGCCCTGCGGAATAAAAAAGCTGAAAATTCTTATGTATTTTGTGCCCAGCTCTTTTGCAATATGTATTACTCTTTTGAGCTTCTCCAGATGTGGCTCGAAATCGTCTTTAATGCTTATTTTACCGATAGGAGAGCCGATTGATGACACCTTTATACCGTAATCCGACATGTCTTTTTTCAATTGTGCCAGTTGATTGTCGTCAATATCCGCAATATTAACTCCGTTTATTCCTCTCGGTTCAAAATAAGAGATTCCGAGCTTATTTAAGTGAGAAAATTGTTTTGTGATTTCTGAATCTATTTCGTCCGAAAATCCGCTTATAATAAATTTTGCCATAGTGCTGACTCCTTTATTTTTTTTATTTAATTAGATTTTATCATATTTATTGTAAATAAACTATATTAATATTGCTAAAAACATTGCAAATATTGCTCTTTTGTGATACAATAAATCAGGAGGCGATACAGATGAAAAAAGTTACGGTTGCAAGAAGTGACAAAAACGGATTGTGTACATATGCGCATAAATGGAGCGAACATCCTCAATTTGTTGAGTTTAATCTGCATACGCATATTGACTATGAAATTTTTATCTTTATAAAGGGCGATGTAACATTTGTCGTTGAAGGGATTAAACGGAAACTAACGCCTTATGATATAATTCTTATAAGAGGAAATGAACTTCATCAAATATTTTCTAATCCGGAAGCGGAATATGAAAGAGTCGTACTTAATATTGCGGATGATTTTTTTGATTTATGGGATTGCGGTTATCTGCGTTCAATATTTTCAGGAAGCATTGCAAGCCGGTTTATCCCCGGTGAAAAACTCAGGATAGATGAATTGAGTGATGATTTGAAGCGAATAGAAAAAAATATAAAGGAAACAAAAAAGACAAGCGATACGGTGGTTAAGTGTGCAATTATTGAGCTTTTGCACGATATCAGCCGAATTACATATGAAGCAGAGGAAGAAAATACGGCGGTGTCCGAAATAATTAAGTATATTAATCTTAATATTACTCATCAGATACATCTGGATGAACTGGCGGAAAGATTTTTTCTTTCAAAGTATTATATGTGCAGAATTTTTAAAAAAACAACAGGCTTTACAATAAATCAATATATAGTTATGAAAAGAATTTTGCTTGTAAAAAAGCTTTATAAAGACGGTATGAGTCTTAGTACTGCAAGCGTGGAGGCAGGGTTCGGCGATTATGTTAATTTTTACAAGGCATATATAAAAGAATTCGGAGTTTCGCCGAAAAAAGGAATGAAAAACAAATAGTATTCTTTCGGCAAAAGGTTAATATAATTTAGTATATTACTTTTGCCGGAGGACCGAAATGGAATATATTAAACTGATAAATGAAAAAGTTCTTTGGGGAATACCGATGACATTTTGTATACTTGCCGTAGGTATATACCTTATGATTGTTACGCGCGCGGCGATTTTTGTGCATTTCGGATATATGCTCAAAAATACTGTCTTTACTTTATTTAAAAGAAAAGACAGTACGGACGGAATAACCCCTTTTGCCGCTGTATCGACTGCTCTTGCCGCTACTGTCGGAACGGGAAATATTGCGGGAGTTGCATTGGCGGTGAGACTGGGAGGACCCGGAGCAATTTTTTGGATGTGGGTATCGGGATTTGTAGGAATGGTGATTAAATATACCGAGGTAACGCTTGCCGTAAAATACAGACAAAAAACAAGCAGCGGTTATATCGGCGGACCTATGTACTATATGAGGGATGGCTTATCGGCAAAAAAAATGCCGTATATTTTTTGCTTTTTTGCAATACTCAGTTCTTTCGGCATAGGGAATATGGTTCAGGCAAACGCGTTTGCAAGCGGAGCGAATGCGATTTTTGATATATCGCCGCAGGTCTCGGGAATTATTCTGGCAGTTTGCTGCTTTTTGGTTTTGTCCGGAGGGATAAAGCGTATATCGTCTGTTTCGGAAATTGTTGTTCCGCTTATGGCTTTTGTATATATAGCGGCTGCATTTATGGTGCTTATTGTAAATGCCGATAGAATCCCGGAATGTTTTATGCTTATAGTAAAATCTGCGTTTTCGCCTTGTGCAGGAGTCGGAGGGTTTGCCGGTGCGACAGCTGTGTATGCTGCAAGAATCGGTATTTCAAGGGGACTTTTCACAAATGAAGCAGGGCTCGGCAGCGCACCTATAGCTCATGCATCGGCAGATGCAAAGGATCCTGTAAATCAGGGACTGTGGGGTGCTTTTGAGGTCTTTTTCGATACTATTATTATGTGCAGTATGACTGCATTTGTCATTATTATATCGGGAGTTTGGAAAAGTGACTGTAATAATGCCTATCTTGCGCATGCAGCTTTTTCGGATAATATTCCGAACGGAGGGTATATTGTAAGCTTGGGTCTTGTCATGTTTGCCTTTGCTTCCGTAATTGCGTGGTATTACTACGGCGAAAGCTGTGCTGAGTTTCTGCTCGGCAAAAAGTATGCTGCATTTTATAAAATAGCATACGTTGCAGCGTGCTATGTCGGATGTATATGTGAAATAACTTTCATTTGGGAAGCAGCCGATACACTAAATGCATTTATGATGCTTCCGAATTTGACAGCGCTTGTTTTTCTGGGAAAAGAAGCGGGACAGATTACAAGAAAATATTTTAAAAAGCTTTAAAAAAAGTATTAATAACCTACGTTTTTTGCAGATTATCCCCCTTGACAAAAGCTTTTTCCGCGAGTATAATAGTAATAGTAATTGTTAATTTTATGAAAGGGAAGATAGCAAATGGAACAGATAGAGAAAAATTCAGTATCTTCAAAAGATCAATTAAAGGGAAAAGGCAGCGTCGCTTTCATAGGCAGCGGAAAGGGAATTAAAGTTTTGTTTGTAGGTAATTCAATCACATGGCATTCGCCTGCTCCGCAAATCGGCTGGAATAATGAATGGGGAATGGCAGCAAGTGCGTTGGAAAAGGATTATGTACATATTCTGATTTCAAAAATCAGAGAAAAAAATCCGGATGCAGCATTTTGTATAGCACAGGTTGCGGATTGGGAAAGAGAATTTATGCACGGAGAAGATGTACTGCCCAAATATAAGGAAGCGTCGGACTTCGGAGCTGATTTGATTATTGTAAGATGTATAGAAAACTGCCCGTATGATACGTTTGATTCTGAAAAATTTATTGAAGAATACAATAAATTGATTGATTATTTCAACAAAGATAAAAAAGCAAAAATTATTATTACTACCGGATTTTGGAAGCATAAAGGTAACGAAGCGATAAGACGGGCTGCAAAGGAAAAGGGTTATCCCGTTGTTGAACTCGGCGATTTGGGTGAAATGGATGAAATGAAGGCAGTTGGGCTTTTTGATCATGAAGGGGTTGCAAATCACCCCGGTGACAAGGGCATGGCTATGATTGCCGAAAGAATTTTTGAACAGATTAAATAAAGAGTGTAATCAAATCACAAAAAATGATGCGAGTTATGTAAAATCAAAATAGGAGCCGTTTAAAAAGTCAACCGACTTTTTAAACGGCTCTTTCTTCATTTTTGGGAAATAGAAAAAACCTTTGGATTTTACAAACTGAGCCGAAGCTTTGGTTTTGAGATACCCGAAAGCGTACTTGGGTATGCTGAACGGCGGAGTTCGCAGACAGCAAAAAGATTTTTATACAATATAAAACAGTATATAAAACATATGAAGCAGACTTCCGATAACAACAAACAGATGAAAAACCGAATGCATATATCTTTTCTTTTTAAGAAAGTAGTAAAACCCTGCACCGACCGTATATGCAATACCGCCGAGGAGTAAAAATATAAGTCCGCCTCTTTGAATCATAAACGGCAGTGCTTTCCATGCGCCGACTATTGCCCATCCCATTGCAAGATAACATATTGCCGAAAAGGTTTTGAATTTCTTTAAATCAATCGCATTCAGCGTTATTCCGATTATTGCGGCTGCCCACACAATTCCGAACATGGTCCATCCGAGAGGAGTGCTGAATTCGCGTAATCCGGCAAGGCATATCGGTGTGTATGTTCCGGCAATCAGAATAAAAATCGAACAATGGTCAATTACCTGAAAAACTTTCTTCGCTTTCAGCTTTGGACTGAGACCGTGATATACGCTGGAACATGCATAAAGGATTATCATTGACGAACCGTAAATTGCACTTGAAACCACTGCATAAGGGTCTTTGTGAATTGCGGCAAATATAACGCACAGCACAAGTGCAACTATGCCGACTGCGCCGCCTACGATATGCGAAACCATATTAAATATTTCCTCACCTTTTGTATAATCGGGCAGTATTCGCTCGCTAAGAGTTTCTCTTTTCATAATTATGCCTCCACATCTGGTATTCGATACTATTTTATCATATATTATTAACTATGTCAATAAAATTTTTGAAATTCTAATCTTATTTTAATCTTTTAGATTTATAATTTCAGTCAAAAGGAGGCAAAAGACCATGAATATATTAATTATAGATGATTCACACGATTTGTGCAATTCAATTAAAAAGTATCTTGAGTACAGAAATCATGAGGTAGACACTGCCGATAACGGTCAAAAAGGACTTAGAATGGCACTTACAAACAAATATGATATTATATTGCTTGATGTAATGATGCCGCAGATGAACGGATATGAGGTCTTAAAAAAACTTAAAGCAGAGCAAAGACATGCACCGGTTATTCTGATTACTGCCAAAAATGATGTCACGGATATGATAGAGGGACTGGAGCTCGGAGCGGACGATTTTATTCAAAAACCGTTTAATATAGATGTTCTGATTGCGAGAATGAATGCAATAGCACGCAGAAGCAAAATTACCGGTTATGAGGGAAATATTCTCCGCTATGCCGATATTTCGCTTAATAAATTAACGAGAAAACTCTCAACCGAGCAGCTGCAAATCACACTAACAAAACCGGAATGTGAACTTATGGATTACATGATAAAAAACAGCAGCGTAATTGTTCCGTCCGAAAAACTTGCAGAGGTATCCGATATTGGAGATAAAACCGATTCATATATGGAAAACCTGATAAAAAGATTACGATACCTCTGCTCGAAAGTAAAAATTATTTTTATAAACGGTGTGGGATATAAATTATGTTATTAAAATTAATAATTCTAATGTTATTTTAATTTTTGCCATGTATTATAAGAGTAAAGGAGATGGTTAAAATGGCAATTGAAGTATTCAACAGATACGAGCATAAATATCTGATAGATGAGAATACGTATCATAAGCTTATCGGTGTGATGGACAAACATATGACGCTTGACCGTTATAATATAAATCATAAGCCGTACACTATTGCAAATATTTATTATGATACGCCGGATGATTATCTTATCAGACGCTCTCTTGAAAAACCGCGCTACAAGGAGAAACTTCGCTTAAGAGCATACGGTGTTCCGAAAAAAGACAGTATGGTCTTTCTCGAAATAAAGAAAAAAATTGACGGAATAGTAAATAAACGGCGTACAACTCTTGCTCTTTGTGAGGCATATAAGTTTGCCGAAAGTCTGATTGTGCCGGAGGAAAAGAATTATATGAATATGCAGGTAATCGGAGAGATTAAATACTTTTTGGAAAGATACGAGCTTTTTCCGAAATTGTATCTGGCATATGACAGAGTGGCGTATTTTGAAAAGGATAATCCCGATTTAAGAATATCATTTGATTCGCATATTCGGTCGAGAAGGTATGATGTGGCGCTTGAAAAAGGAGATTACGGAAATCCGCTTTTAAAAAACGGTACTTATTTAATGGAAATAAAGACATCAAAGGCAAAACCATTGTGGCTTGTTTCGGCACTTTCGGAAAACAAGATTTTTAAACAAAGCTTTTCAAAATACGGAGAAGAATATAAGCAGAAGCTCAGTTCCGAAATTTTTGAAAATGTAATATGAAAGGGGACATAAAAAATGAATGAATTATTCAATACGGTTTTGACGAACACGTCACAGGATTTATCGGTCGGGACGGCAGTTGTTACAATAATTGTATCGCTTCTTTTCGGAGCGGCAATAGCATTTACTTATTATAAAACCCAAAAGGCGGAGTCTTATCAGCGAAGCCTTGCGGTAACTCTGTTTATGCTGCCAGTTATACTGTCCGTGATTATTATTTTCATAGGCAGCAATATTGCAAGGGCATTCTCGCTCGCAGGAACACTTTCGATAATAAGATTCCGCAGTGCACCGGGTGATGCAAAGGATATAGGGTATATATTCTTTGATATTGCGGCAGGGCTTGCGTGCGGAGTGGGACTTTTCGGATACGGAGCACTTTTTGTTGCCGTACTTTGTATTATGCTGGTGATTCTGGAGAGGTACAGCCTTTTTACTCCGAAAAACGAACGCAGACTTTTGAGAATTGCTGTTCCGGAGGATTTGAATATTAACGGTGTATTTGATAATATTTTAGAAGAATATACTGCCGATTATTCTCTTTCAAAAATAAAAACAACCGACCTCGGTTCGCTATTTGAACTTGTATACGATATATCAATGCTGCCCGGGGTGAATGAGTGGGAATTTATTAATAAATTAAGGACCAAAAACGGTAATCTGACAATATCACTGTCAGAAGCTCCCAATTCGACAAAATGAACTGCCTGAAAGGAATGATTCCTATGAAACATATTTTATCGATTGCACTATGTATTGCAATGCTTTTTGCGCTGACATCAATGAATTCCTGCGCAGAAGAAAAAACAAGCTATACACAAATATTTGAAAAAGACAAGGTAATAGATGTAGAAATCAATATAAATGAAGATGATTTGGCAGATATAAGAGCGTATCCGGAAAATGAGGAATACCATGCGGCGGATATTACTGTTGACGGAATAACCGTTAAAAATGCCGGAATCAGAACAAAGGGAAATATGACTTTAAAATCGACTGCCAATTCCGATTCCGAACGCTATAGCTACAGAATTAAATTTAATAAATTTGAAAAAGGAAACAAGCTTTTGGGACTTGACGAGCTCTGTTTAAACAGCGGTTATTCGGATCCGTCATATATGCGGGAGTACCTGCATTATGAAATTTTGAAAAAGCTTGGCATGAATGTGCCCGAGACGGCATTTTGCAGAGTGTATATAAATGGGGAATATGCAGGCTTTTACTTGGCGGTTGAGGGTTTGGACAGTACATTTTTAAAAGATAATTTCGGTGACGGTTACAAGAACGGAAATTTCTATAAGATGGATGAAGGTTCGACACTGGAATATAAGGATGACGAAAATTATACCTATGCCGACCTGAAAAACGGTGATGATACCGAGCTGACGGAGTTTAAAGCTTTTGTAAAGAAATTAAATGATATAAAAACGGGTGAAAAAGGTGATATTGAAAGCTTTTTGAACGTGGACAGTGTTATAAAATATATTGCTTCAAATACAGTTTTGTCAAATTATGACAGCTATTCGGGAAACATGCACCATAATTTTTATCTGTATGAGGACGAAAACGGTGTGTTTACTGTTGTTCCGTGGGATTTTAATATGTCGTTCGGCGGATTTAACGGGAACAATTCACAGGTCGGAATAGATACTCCGTATATTTCCGGAAGCCTTGAAACTCTGCCGCTTATAAATAAAGTCCTTTCGGTTCCCGAGTACAAAGAAAAGTATTATGAATGTATAAAAGAAATAATGCAAATGCTTGAAAATTTTGAGGACAGGGTAACAGAGCTTAAGAGTATAATATCTCCTTATGTTAAAGCCGATACAACCGCATTTTATTCATATGAAGAATTTGATAAGGCAACATCCGCAGAAGAAACATCCGCAGAAGAAACTGACGGTAAAAAGCCGTTCGGAGGAACCGGATCAATAATAAAATGTGTAAAAGACAGATTGGAAAATTTAAAAATGCAATTTGACGGTAGTGCGGAAAAAACAACAACATCTCAAAGTTTCGGAATGGAAGGAAATCGCCCGGACAGAGGAGGAAACCGTCCCGAATCAAGCGGTCAAAATCCGCCGGAAATACCGGGAGACGGAAATATGCCTGCTCCTCCGAAAGAAGGTAATCCTCCTGAGATGCCAAACGGAAGCAATCCGCCTGAAATGCCGGACGGTGAAAACCGTATGGGAGATGATTTTCCTTTCGGACCGAATGAAGGCGTAAAGAACAGGCAAAATGACAATTCGGCAGGTGAAAGAGACAGCATTTCAGGCAAAGACCGCAGGCAAAATAAAGATAATCCCATAAGGGTTCACGTCAACGGACACATCATCAGCTTTGACAATGCTCCGTATATCAAAAACGATACCACGCTTGTCGGATTCAGGGCAATTTTGGAGGCTCTCGGCGCTGAGGTTAAATGGGATGAAGCTTCCGGAACGGTCACGGCGGAAAAGGATGGGACGCAGATTAAGCTTGTTATAGGCGAGAGTACGGCTTATGTTGACGGAAAAGAGTATGAACTTACAATACCTGCCGAAATTTCAAATGATTCTACAATGATTCCGATTCGTTTTATATCGGAAAATCTCGGTATGAAGGTATCGTGGGACGGCGATACAAAGCTGATTGAAGTAAATTCAAAATAATTTTGTTTACATTGCGGAAAAATTGTGGTAAAATGTAATTACAAATTTATTCGGGGCAGGGGTGGCAAATGAGAATACTTATTGCGGAGGACGAAAAATCCTTAAACAGAATTATTAAAAAAAGGCTCGAAGCAGAGGGCTACAGTGTTGACAGCTGTTTTGACGGCGAAGAAGCAATGTTGTTTTTATCAACAGGTGAATTTGACGCTATGGTTCTGGATATTATGATGCCGAAATTAAACGGAATTGAGGTTTTGAAATCCCTGCGCTCCTCCGGTGATAATACTCCGGTGATTTTCCTGACTGCAAAGGACAGTATATCCGACAGGGTTGCGGGACTTGACGCAGGCGCGGAGGATTATCTTGTCAAGCCGTTCGCGTTTGAAGAGCTTCTTGCCAGAATCAGAGTTCTGACAAGAAAAAACGCAGGAAATTCAACAAATGTATTCTCACTTGCGGATCTTTCACTTGACAGGAAAAGCCGGATTGTAAAAAGGGGAGAAAGTATAATTAACCTTTCGGCAAAGGAATATGATATTTTGGAATATTTACTCATTAATAAAGGCATAATTTTGTCCCGTGAAAAAATCGAAAATCATGTTTGGAATTTTGATTATTCCGGCGGTACAAATGTAGTGGACGTGTATATCCGTTATCTCAGAAAGAAAATAGATGACGGATATGCATTAAAACTCATTCACACGGTCCGCGGAATGGGTTATGTCATGAGGGAAGAATAAAAAGGTTATGAATAATATGAAAAGACTTTCTTTAAAATGGAAAATAACTCTGTGGTACACTCTTGTTATGATTGTTATTTCGGCTACGGCTTTGTTTTTTATGACTTCTATGAGCAAAGCAATAATTTACAGAGACATAAGCGGAAGAATTGCAAGAACCGTAAATGATTTTTCAAGGAGAATCAGCGCCCCGGACAGCAAGATAGAAAATATTCCGGAATTCGGGTTTTACGAGCAGGGTGTCCATATGACGGTGTATGACAGCGAAGGAAATATGATAGCAGGTAAAAGTCCGTTTGAAATCACCGACTCTGCAGAATTTAAAGACAATACTGTTGACACCGTGACGGAACGCGGAAATAAATTTTATATTTATACAAAGGAGGTTCACAGACCGGGCAAGACTTCCTTATGGGTAAAGGGAACCGTGTCGGTAAGGGACGAAAGCTTTGCCGTCCAGTCTGCGGCAAAAACAAATATAGTGCTTACAATTGTTTTGATTATTATTGCGGCAGGCGGCGGATATATGATTATCAAAAAAGCACTTGAGCCTGTCAATAAAATAAGCAGGACGGCAAAGAGCATAAGTGAGAGCCGGGATCTTTCGCGCAGGATTAATATCGGCAGCGGAAAGGACGAAATTCACGATTTGGCAAATGTTTTTGACGAAATGCTTGATAAAATAGAGCAGACTGTGGAACGGGAAAAGCAGTTTACCTCTGACGCGTCGCATGAACTCAGAACTCCTGTTGCGGTTATCCTCTCGGAGTGTGAATATATGACCGATTGCGCAAAAACATATGATGAAATGTTTGAATCAGCCGTTTCGGTTAAAGGACAGGCTGAAAAAATGTCAAAACTTATATCCGAACTTTTGACAATATCCAGAATGGATAAAAATACAATAAAGGCAAATATAGAAGAAGTCGATGTAAGTGAGCTTTTGGGATTCGTATGTGACGAACAGGAGGAAATTAACACAAAGGACATTACGCTTTCGCGGAATATCGAACCGGGCATAATTGCAAATGCCGACCGCTTCCTGCTTGCAAGGCTGTGTATTAATCTGATTTCAAATGCGTACAGTTACGGGAAGTCTGAAATTGTGGTTTCTTTGTCAAAGAATGGAGACAAACTCAAATTAAGCGTAAAGGACGACGGAATCGGAATTTCTGATGAACATAAGGATAAAATATGGGAACGCTTTTACCAGGTTGACCCGTCGAGAAGTGACAACACAAACGGAAGCTGCGGACTCGGGCTTTCGATGGTAAAATGGATTGCTCAATGCCATGGCGGAAACGTCGGAGTTGAGAGTGAGCCGGGAGCGGGCAGTGTATTTACTTTTGTTATGCCGCTCGAAAAATAACGCTTTACAAACGGATTTTTATATGATAAAATAAATAAAGAAAGCGCCTGTGTGAAAGGCATTTCACACAGGCGCTTAAATTTTATCACGGAATGGAACGATAGAATGAAAAAAGCTGTTTTGGGAATTTTGGCGCATGTCGATTCGGGAAAAACAACCCTGTCAGAGGCACTTTTGTATAATTCGGGAATGATTGACCGGCTCGGACGTGTCGATCATAAGGATGCATTTCTTGACACAAACGAGATGGAAAGAGACAGAGGTATTACAATTTTTTCCCATCAGGCCGTTATAAAAACAAAAGAAGCCGAGCTTATTCTTTTGGATACTCCGGGTCACGTGGATTTTTCGGCGGAAACGGAGAGGACCTTGTGCGCTCTTGACTATGCAATCCTGGTTGTCAGCGGTACAGAGGGTGTGCAAAGTCATACCGAAACACTGTGGAGACTTCTTAAAATATATAATATTCCGACTTTTATTTTTGTTAATAAAATGGATATTTCAGAGAGAGACCGAAAGGATATAACCGCGGAACTTAAAAACAAGCTTGACGGCGGCTGCGTTGATATTCAAAGCGACAGCTTTTTTGAAGATGCTGCACTTTTAAGCAAAAAGCTTTTGGACGAGTATGTCGAAACCGAAAAAATAGCGGACAACAGCATTTCGGACGCAATTGCCGAGCGGAAGATTTTTTTGTGCCTGTTCGGAGCGGCACTTAAAAATGACGGTGTTGCGGAACTTTTGACAGTTATTGAAAAATATGTGCAAAACAGAGCTTATCCTGAAAATTTCGGAGCAAAGGTTTTTAAGATAAGTGAGGATGATAAAGGCAGAAGGCTTACTTTTTTAAAAATAACCGGCGGAGAACTGCCTGTAAAAACGGTTATAAATGATGAAAAGGTGAATGAGCTCAGAATATATTCGGGCGATAAATACAAAAGCATAAATAAAGCCGAAGCAGGCTGCGTATGTGCCGCTTTGGGTCTTTCAAAAACATTTTCTGGAGAGGGACTCGGTTTTGAAGAAAATGACGGAGAGCTTATTTGTGAACCGGTGTTTAATTATGCTGTCAGATTACCGCAGGGAATGGATATTGCCGAAGCTCTGCCGAAATTCAAAAAGCTTGCTGAGGAGGAAACCAAGCTTAATGTGACAGTCAGTAATCTTACGATAAATGTTCGGGTTATGGGCGAAATTCAGCTGGAGATTATAAAAAGAATCTGTGCCGAACGTTTTGGTATGCAGATTGAATTTGAGCAGGGCAGCATTATTTATAAGGAGACCATAAAAGGGCAGGCTGAGGGAATAGGTCATTATGAGCCGCTTCGGCATTATGCTGAGGTTCATTTGCTTTTGGAGGAGGGCAAAAGAGGGAGCGGTATAGAAATTGCATCAAAATGCAGTGAGGATGCTCTTGATAAAAACTGGCAGAGACTTATTATGACTCATATTGCCGAAAAGACGCATTTAGGCGTTTTGTGCGGTTTCCCGATTACCGATATGAAAATAACCGTTATCGGCGGCAGAGCACATAAAAAACATACAGAGGGCGGCGATTTCAGGCAGGCAACCTACAGAGCGGTGAGAAACGGACTCATGAAATCACAGAGCATTCTGCTTGAGCCGTATTACAGCTTTACTCTGGAGGTGCCGACAGGCTCTGTCGGCAGAGCAATGACGGATTTGGAACTGCTCGGGGCAAAATTTTCACCGCCTGAAATGAGCGGCGATATCAGTATAATAAAGGGGAGCGCTCCCATTTCAAAAATGCGTGAATATCAAAAGGACGTTATGGCATACACAGGCGGCAGGGGCAGGCTTGCATGCAGCTTTAAAGGGTACGGGGAATGCTTGGACAGTGATTCTGTAATAGACAGATGCGCGTATTCACCGGAAAGCGACGTCGAAAATACCCCCGATTCGGTTTTTTGTAAAAACGGCAGCGGTTTCACGGTTAAATGGGACGAGGTTGAAAAGTATGCTCATATTCCGCCGATGTCTGCGCAAAAGCCTGCCGAGACGGCAAGGGTAAAACGTCAAAGCACGCTGATTGCAGATGAAGAAGAACTTTTGAGAATTTTTGAAAACACATACGGAAAGGTAAAGCGAAAGAGCGTTAAGCCAATGCGGACACCAAAACAGACGGTTAAATATAAGGCGGCAAAA
>CAKSFY010000020.1 GCA_934454035.1 uncultured Clostridia bacterium
AGAAAGTCAATTGACTTTCTAAACAGCTTTTTTAAGAGAATTTAGTTTTTTTTGAGTTCAGTCTTAACCTCGTTTTTTCTCTCTACTATACAGTTATCAGCAACAACACTTCCGCAATTTGTAAGTACCAGCTTCATATCTTTGCCTTTTTTGTTCACATTGCCCTCAAAGACTATGCCATCTGCATATCCCCCGCATACGGGAATATCCGTATCAAATTCATTATTTATAATTTTAATATTTTTATGGTAATACGGCTCTTTCTCCGTCGGCATAATCTCGCTTGTGATCGAAATTTTCGCCATATTTGTTTTAAATTTGCAATCTTTAATTGTCAAATCGGTTATCGGACTTGACTCAAACCAGTATGATGCATCTCCCGAAAGTAACAACTCAAGTTCATTTTCGCAATCCGACATAACAACTTTACCGCGCGACTGAAGTCTCAAATGCGTATTTGCCTTTCCGATAACGCAATTATCAATTTTAATATTGCAATTACAGCTCATATCTTCTATTAAATCACCCCTGTTATGCTTTTGAACAGGTCTGTCAAGAATCAGTTTTATTATTTCATCATCGATATATTCTATTTCTTCAATGATATATTCAGCTGCTTTTTCGAGCGTCAACCCATTATAAACAACAATATTATCCCCCGGTTTGAACAAATACTTCGCTTGAATTTCACACGATGCAATATTGGAATAAAGCTCATTTTCACAAGCATGATCCACCGTACGGAAATTGCTGTGAATATTTATCGCATCATCAATCATTCCCTCAATAATGCAATTTTTTATGTTAAATTCGCCCGATGTTCCGAAAGTATGGATAGCATCCGCAGCATTGCTTACAATACATGGTGACTCATCATCATATGTAAATTTAACTCCGTTTAAGTTTATATTTTCAGTTCTGTAGGAGTAAATCCCCATACCTAAACCACACAGCACACGATAATTTTCAACAGCTATATTTTTGGAATCTGTCATAAATATACTCGAAAGATTTCTTGCTTCATGCGCTATAACCAGTTTTCTTCCGGGCTTGTAAAATTCCGGAACATTTCCCTTTAAAATAATATATTCCCCATCCTCTTCGACCTTATACGTATCCACATGATAAGGGAATGATGAATCTTTTACAAACGGCTCGCCGATGGCGCCAAGGTGCATACCGCAGCCATGACGTGAATCAGAGTCAAACACCTGAAAAAACATACCCCTGTAATTAAGCTCGGTATTATCCCATGTATCCGAATATGGTATAAGTCTGCCGTTTTCAATTCTGCATCGGCAATTTTCATTTAACAATAATTTAACACAGTCCGATTTCGATTCAATAATCGTAAATTCGGTAAACGGCGGTCTGTCATATGTAACTTTGCAGTTTTTGATGGTAATGTTTTCGGAATTATCAATCAAAAAAGGCTGTATTTTTCCATGAAGCACAATTGTCGCACCACAAAAATCAAGAGTGACATTTTTCTTATTTTTTAAAACCGTAAATGCTTTAAATGTCGGGTCAGTTTTTCCTCTTAATGGCAAATATTTCGCATCCGACAACTCAATCGTATCTTTCGAATAAATATGGTATATATTTTCTGTTGCAAAATACTCTGTTTCGCTTTCAAAATCTGTTCCTGTTTTAAATTCTTTTTTCATGACTCCGTCCTCTTACTCAAATTACGCTACATTCCGCAGAATACAGGCACAGATGACAGGTATTAAATAAAATTCCTGTCATCCGTTTTTATCCTTATGCAGATTCATTTTTACAAATTATTTATTTCTTCAAGACTTTTCAGAACTTTTGAGAGCATATCCTTATACTTCTCGCCCTTCGCCTTTTCTTCTTCAACAACCTTTGCCGGTGCTTTTGCAACGAAACCGGTGTTACTGAGTTTACCCTCTACTCTCTTTATTTCCGCTTCAAGGTTTTTCTTTTCCTTAGTGAGTCTTTCAATCTCGCTTTCCTTATCTACCAACTCGCCCAATGGCAGGAATATCTCCGCAGCTTCAACAACCACATTTACTGAATTTTCATCAATACCGTCCTTGTTTTGTCTTACCTCGACATCACTTGCGGAAGCAAGCTTTTCAAAGAAAGGAATACCTTTTCCGAAAAGCTCTGTTTCATCGGTGACAATGAGCATTTTCGCTTTCTTTGATGGCGGAACATTCATTTCGCTTCTGCGGTTTCTTACTGCTGTAATAGCTGACATGATAATTTCCATCTGCTTTTCTTCCGACTCGAATGACAATTTCTCATCATATACCGGGAATTTGCTTATAACTATGCTTTCACCCTCATGCGGCAGATGCTGCCATATTTCCTCGGTGATAAATGGCATGAACGGGTGCAAAAGTTTCATTGTATTTGAAAGAACATATGTCAGAACATATTGAGCGGTCTTGCCTGTCGGATTTTCTTTGTCGAAAAGTCTCGGCTTTACAAGTTCAATATACCAGTCACAGAAATTATCCCAAATAAAATCATACAGCTTTGATACTGCTATACCCAGCTCAAACTTATCAAGATTTTCCGTAACCTCCCTAACAACCCTGTTATACTTCGAGACAATCCATTTATCCTCCAGCTGCAAATCGTCCGGAAGTTTGTTTTCTGTTATATCAAGATTCATGAGAGTGAATCTTGAAGCATTCCAAATCTTATTTGCAAAATTTCTGCTTGCCTCTACCCTCTCGGTATAGAAACGCATATCATTTCCCGGAGCATTACCCGTTGCAAGTGTAAAGCGCAGTGCATCGGCTCCGTATTTGTCGATAATCTCAAGCGGATCAATACCGTTTCCGAGCGATTTGCTCATTTTTCTGCCCTGAGAATCTCTTACAAGACCGTGAATAAAGACATGGTCAAAAGGCTTTTTACCTGTATGCTCCAGTCCCGAGAAAATCATTCTCGATACCCAGAAGAATATTATATCATAACCTGTAACAAGCACACTTGTCGGGTAGAAATAATCAAGCTCCGGAGTTTTTTCCGGCCATCCGAGCGTTGAAAAAGGCCATAATGCAGATGAGAACCAAGTGTCAAGCACATCTTCGTCCTGATGAAGCTTTCCGCCGCATTTCGGGCAAACTGTCATATCTTCTTTTGAAACAAATGTTTCTCCGCAGTCATCGCAATAAAACGCCGGGATTCTGTGTCCCCACCAAAGCTGACGTGAAATGCACCAGTCATAAACATTTTCCATCCAGTTCATATATGTTTTTGAAAAGCGCTCCGGCACATATTTTATGTCGCCGATTCTGACAGCTTCCATTGCCGGCTCTGCCAGAGGCTTCATCTTCACAAACCACTGCTTTGATATAATCGGTTCAACCGTAGTTCCGCATCTGTAGCACTGTCCCACATTATGAGTATGCTCTTCAACCTTAACCAGCAGTCCGAGCCTGTCCAGCTCCTCTATCATCTTTTTGCGGCATTCATAGCGATCCATGCCTTCATACTTGCCGCCGTAATGATTGATTGTAGCATCGTCATTAAGCACTTTAATCTGTTCAAGGTTATGTCTTTTTCCTACTTCAAAGTCATTGGGGTCATGTGCAGGCGTAATCTTTACGCAGCCTGTACCGAACTCCTTATCAACGTATTCATCGGCAATAACCGGAATTTCTCTGTCAGTAAGCGGCAGAAGAAGCGTCTTTCCGATTAAATCCTTATATCTTTCATCATCCGGATTAACAGCCACGGCAGTATCTCCGAACATTGTCTCAGGACGGGTTGTTGCGATAATCACATAATCATCTGTTCCCTTAATCGGATATTTAATATGCCAGAAATGTCCTGCTTGTTCGGCATGCTCTACCTCAGCGTCTGACAAAGCAGTTATACAGTGCGGACACCAATTGATGATTCTCGAGCCCTGATATATAAGACCTTTGTTATAAAGATTTACAAAAACCTCGCGTACCGCTTTTGAGCAGCCCTCGTCCATAGTAAAACGTTCTCTGTCCCAATCGCAGGACGAGCCTATTTTCTTGAGCTGATTTATTATTCTGTTGCCGAAATGATTTTTCCAGTCCCATACGCGTTCCAGAAATTTTTCTCTGCCGAGGTCATAACGGGTAAGTCCTTCGTTTACTCTAAGACTTTCCTCAACCTTAATCTGAGTTGCAATTCCTGCATGATCCGTACCAGGTATCCAAAGTGCCGAATACCCCTGCATACGCTTATATCTTATTAAAATATCCTGCAAGGTTTCATCAAGCGCGTGACCCATATGCAGCTGCCCCGTTACATTCGGGGGCGGAATTACTATGGTAAAAGGCTTTTTATCCGGATCTATTTCGGCATGAAAATATCCTTTTTCGACCCATTCGTTATATAATCTGTCCTCAAAAGAGGCAGGGTCATATGTTTTCGCGATATTATTTTTATCTTCCATCTGTTATCCTCCCATAATTATGGCTTTTTCAAAAAGCACATAAATATCACATTATACTCTTTATATTATCTCATTTTTGTATTATTTTGTCAAGTACTTATAAAAAAAACGATGCGAAAAAATTTTTCGCATCGTTTATTATACTATTGGCGCTTTATCCAAAGTTTTAAACGTATACCCTTCCGAAATCAGATATTCCAGAACAGATGGCAGTGCGTCCGCAGTTGTGGATTTTGCCGCCGCGTCATGCATCAGTATTACGACATCTTCTTTTCCGCTTGTAGTCTTTTTTACCCGTTCCGCAAGTTCTTCCGGTGTTCTCTTTTTCCCCTCTGCATCGCCGTTTAAAGCATTCCAGTCACAATATCTTATTCCGTTCGATTTAAGCAATTCCTTATAACCTTGTTTCGCTTCTCCGAAAGAGCCGGCATTAAAGCCGCCGCCCGGAAATCTGAAAATTTTAGGATAATTTTCATCTCCTGTTACCTCTCTGATCAGATCAAAGGTTTTATTGATTTCATTCATAAAACTGTCTTGACTTGCATAAAATTCAGAGTAATTATGTGCATATGAATGATTTGCCAGGCAATGTCCCTCGTCATAGACTCTGCGAGCCATACTTTTATTATTTTCTATCAGCGTACCGACCATAAAAAATGTTGCCTTCGCGTTATAACGCCTTAAGGTGTCAAGTATTCTCGGTGTGACCGAAAGCGTCGGTCCGTCATCAAATGTAAGATAGCATGTCTTGACATTATCCTTCTTTAAAATTGCCGTATCAAGCTTAGGCTCGGTTTCAGGTTTTTGAGGATATACGGTCTCTGCTAAAGCGGTCGGCTCATTCGTCTGTTTTTGAGGAACGCTGCGCCTTACATTTTTAATAATAAAAACTGCCGCAATCGCAAGCACAACCAAAAATGCCAGAAAAAACATTCTCCTGATTCTTTGTTTTCTGTGTCTGCGCCTGCGTCTTATCATTATATCGTCCATAACACAACTACCTCCTCTTTATTACATTATACTACAATTTTCTAAAAAAATCAACATCATTAAAAGAAAGGATGATTAAAATATGATTACAAAAATAATAAAAAATTTAACAATTGTATTATCATTGTGCTGCCTGTTCGGTTGCAGCAGCTATTCCTGCCCCGACGAGCCGGAAATCACTCCGACACCGGAGCCGACTGTCTCACCTGATCCGCTTATAAGCATGGATAATATATCGGATATGGACTTCTCCGCAATAGAAAACAAATCGCACGGATGGGGATTCAAAAAAGAAAAAGGTAAAGAGCCCGATATTCCCGAAAAAGACAGGGAACTTTTCAGAAAATACAATTCTTTTTACATTGATGAAAAAAGAGACAAAGTCCTTTATCTGACATTTGATGAAGGCTATGAAAACGGCTATACGGCGCAAATTCTGGACACACTGAAGGAGTATAATGTTCCGGCGGCATTTTTTGTAACCGGGCCGTATCTCGACAAAGAGCAGGAACTTGTAAACAGAATGTTATCCGAGGGGCATATTGTAGGAAATCATACCGTTCATCACCCGAATTTGCCGAAGCTTATAAGTGCACAAAAAATGGCATCCGAGCTTTGCTCGTTAAATGAAAAATTTGCCGCTTCATACGGCGGCAGGCAGATGAAATATATGCGTCCGCCCGAGGGTGAATACAGTGAGCGGCTGCTTGCTGTTGCAAATGCTCTGGGGTTTAAAACCATACTCTGGAGCTTTGCATATAAGGATTGGGATCCGTCACTGCAAAAAGGTTCTTCCTATGCATTTGAACAAGTCACGCCCTATCTTCATGACGGTGCAATACTGCTTTTACATGCGGTTTCAAAAGATAATGCGGACGCACTTGCCGATATAATACAATATGCCCAAAACGAAGGGTATCAATTCAAAAATCTTGACGAATTATCGGTTATCTCTTGACATTATGTCGAATATATTATATAATTATATTATAAATTTACATAGGGGGTTATTTTATGATTCAAAAAAGGGAAATCCCGGTTGCAATAATTCTGACAATTATCACATGCGGGATTTACGGAATTTATTGGTTTATCAAGCTCAATGATGAAATTAATCAATTGAATGGTGATACCAATGATACAACCGGAGGAATGGCATTTTTGTTCAGCTTGATTACCTGCGGCATTTACGCTCTTTACTGGATGTACAAAATGGGTGATAAACTTGATAATATTGCTCAGAATCGCGGAATGCAGGCCAGCTCGCGCGGCATAGTTTATCTGGTTCTTTCCATTTTCGGACTCGGAATCATTTCATATGCATTAATGCAAGACACAGTCAATAAAGCAATCGCATCAAATGACCAATAATTCAAGCAGCGGCTGCCGATAAAATTTCGGCAGCCGCAAAATTTTTATTATATTATGAAAAAAAGATTTAATTCAGAACTAAAAAAAGCAATATGTATCCTCATCGGAGGATTTATATACTATATCATTTTTAAATATCTTAACATAGCCGTTCCATGCCCTTTCAACAAGATAACAGGTTTTTTATGTCCCTCATGCGGAATATCCAGAATGGCAGCCGCCGCTGTAAGCGGTAATTTATATGTTGCTTACGGCTATAACAAGCTTTTATTCCTAACCCTGCCGATTATTGCTGCTGACCTTATCTATGAAGAAATCCGTTATATAAAATCAGGTGCAAGAAATCTTTCACTTTTTTCACGCGTTTTTATTTATTTGGAAATTGCAGTGCTGCTCCTGTTCGGAATTATAAGAAATATCCTATAACCTCAAAAGCTTTACCGCATTTTCTCCGAGAATTTTACTTTTATCTTCATTTGAGATATTAAGCTTATTTACGCGTTCCAATCCCCATTCGGGATTTATCCACGGTAAGTCCGTTCCGAATAATATTTTTTCCGGTGAATGTTCCTTAATCATTTCCTCGAATTTTTCCTGCGGAATATATGCCTCACTGCATGAAGTATCAAAGAAAACATCTTCTCCCAGCAAATTTTCACACACACGCTCATACATCTTAAATGAACCCATATGTGCCAAAACCACTTTTTCGCCGCGGAACATACTCATTATATTTTTTATTCTTTCCGGAGCGGCATGAATCGGTTCGCCTATTCCGTCATCATAGCCGGTATGAAAAATCAGTACAAAATCCCTTTTTAATATTTCCTCATATATTTTTGACATTTTGGCATCGTCTATAAAAAATCCCTGGTAATCGGGGTGCAGCTTTATTCCCTTTATTCCATTTTCCTTAAGCATATCCAAAAAATAAATATAATCGCAATCCGGATGAACACTCCCAAACGATATCAATCGGTCATTTTGATTAACATGTACGGCAAATTTATTCACATTTTCGGTCTGTTTTGCATTTGTTGCAATATTACATACAACGCTTATATCAATCCCATGTTTATCCATTACGGCAACATTTCCCGATTCTGTTGCATTGGAATACGGCTTATATCCTGATAATTCCGATAAATGAGATATTGTCTTTTCCGCAAGCTTATCCGGGAACATGTGTGTGTGAAAATCAATAATCATCTTTAATTCTCCTCTATTAGATTAAAAAAAGGGGATGTAAAAAAAGTCCGGAACACAAAAAGGCATGTATTGCTTGAAAATTATATATTATAAAATAATCTATTTTAATGATTTTTAAAAAAAATCCCAAAATTTTCGATTTTTATTATATTACAACGCCTTTTTGCTACGCCCGCACCAAACCGCTCGGAGTACCCACGTACACCGTCGGGTTTGGTTTGAGCGTTCCGAAGCATTTTTTCCTATCCCCTAAAAAGACGGTGTACTTTTTATACACCGCCATTTTTTAATCTGTTTATTATTCAGCTGCATTTGTATCCGTGCTGCCATCGTTAGTATCAGCATTGTTATCTGCTGAATTGTCGTTTGCCGAAGTATTGCTGTCATCAGCATTATCGGCAGAATTATCCGAACTGTTGTTATCAGCTGCATCATTTTTTTGTTTAGCTTCTTTTTCTTTTGCAACTCTTTCTGCAACCTTCTGCTTTTCATAGGTTTTTCTTACCGTACCCCAAGCAGCGTCCTCAGTTGTACTGTCGGGAAGCTTATATGTTGTCTTGAATGTTTCAAAATCGTCTCCGCCTGACATTTCAAGATAATCCTTAATTGTCATTGAATCTATACCTTCACCGAAGGTTGATTCTTCCGTGATTCCGTCTCCGAATTTATATCTTTCCTTCAATGAAGCAAAGTCAATACCGTTAAGTTCTGCCATTTTTGAAAGCTTAATCAGCGACTGAGCAGCATTAAGATTTGTATCCTTTCTCATATCGCCCGGAAGTCCGTACATTTCCTTAAAGGTTTCAAAATCCATGCCCATGCTTGATACAACATCGCCGACAGTATAGCCGTCAACATCATAGTAACCCATGTGATTGTATTTGTTATAAATATTTGTCATGAAATAATATGCATCCGTACAGACAAGAACCGCCGCGATTATCCAAGCAGCAACAGCAGATGTTTTAAACTTCTTTGCCGAAGTTTCGGCTGCGCCGAGCTTTGCTTTGAGAGCATCAACATCAATCGGTTCTTCCTCCGGAATCGGCTCCTCTGTCGGTTCGTCTGTCGGTTCCTCATCTTCAAAAACGGTTTCTTCAACCGTCTCTTCCGCTGTTTCTTCTGCCGGTTCTTCGTTTGTATCAATTACTTCCTGAGTTTCGGTAATCTCTTCATTTTCCATGCCATCGTTAGGCAAATTATTTTCACTCATTATAAATTCTCCTTTTAATTATTGTTTTCAGCATTGCTGCCGTCAGCCGTACCTGTTTCGGATTCCGTACCCTGAGCATTCTGCTGAGCTGCATACATTTCGTTCATAACAGAATTTGTTTCACTCCATTTAGTATCAGCAGTAATAGTATCGGGCAGACCTGCCTGTGACTTAAACGTATCAAAATCCATTCCGAAGAAATTCTCCGATACAACTCCGGTCGGCATCAGATAAATTGCATCCTGCCATTTGGTATCGGCAGCCGCATCATCACCGAGCTTGTACTTTTCTTTCAGTTCTTCGAGTGAAGAATCGGTATACTTTGCGTAATTTTCCAATGTCATTCCCGCAGAAACGGTATTCATGTCATCATCTTCCTTTATTTCGGAATCTGTAAGACCATATTCTGTTTTAAACTCATCTAGAGTAAGCTTTTTATCCTTGATAAAGTCAGCCACCGTCTGACTCTTCTCCTGCTTGGGATGATTTGCTATGTACTTTGATGCAACCGCGTAAATACCCAACCCGAGTACAGCCGCAATTATAATACCGATAATTGCATTAAATAAAAAGCCCGTTCCGCTGTTTTGTTTTCCGGACATTATAATTCTCCTTTCTTTCTTTCTTTATGTTCAGAGCAACACAAAAAGCCGCTCCTGTTTAACTGACCTTATTACTATACCACTTTTTTAGCAAAAAATCAATAGATTTTTTGCATTTCTAATAAAAAGTTAACAATTTATTCTTTTAAGAGCAACAAATTTACCATCTGCAGCCGACTTTTCTTTTTTGGAATACTTCTTAAGTTCCAGCATAGTATCTCTGTAATCAGTCATAAAAAACGACACCGAAAGCACGCACAATAAAGCCTTTGAAAAGCCGTCAACCGATGCAATCAGTCTTTCCGACAGCGGCAGCAATGCCTTAAAAAAAACAATTGTCATTATGCCCCATACAATTGAATTAAATACACAGACTTTTCCTCCGAGATTTCCTCTTTCGGCTCCGTAATCCCACCACATGACATTATAATAATGTTCATAATATACGGCTATCAGATATTCAACGCTGCTTGCAATAAAAAATCCCCCGCAAAAAAGAAGTATATACGAATCCGAAACCGGCTTTAGGGCAATCATCAGCGCAAGCGCACCTATCCCGTAAATCGGACAAAGCGGACTTTTTAAAAGTGTTTGCTTTGAGACAAATCTTTTATATACAAATGCCGCATATACAGTTTCCAGAACCCAGCCGAAAAAAGAAAACAGGAAAAAATAGAGAATATAATCCATAAGCATAAACCATCCTTTGAATTTTTTTCTTATTATTTCCTGTTTTTCTTATTTGATACTTATTTTTTTGCGTTTGCTTTCGCTCTTAAATCCGTTCTCAAAATTCTCTTTCTCATTCTCAAATGCTTTGGAGTAACCTCCAGAAGTTCATCATCTGCAATAAAATCAAGACATTGTTCAAGGCTCATTTCCTTAGGCGGAACAAGCTTCAAGGCATCATCCGAGCCGGAAGCACGGGTATTTGTAGCATGTTTTTTCTTGCAGACATTAACAACTATATCCTCAAGACGCGCATTTTCGCCTACAATCATACCCTCATAAACTGCAACACCTGCTCCGATAAAGAGTGTTCCTCTTTCCTGAGCATTGTAAAGTCCGTAGGTTATGCTTTCGCCGTTTTCCCAAGCAATAAGTGCGCCGCGGTTTCTTCCTCTTATCTCGCCGGTGAACGGCTCATAATCCTTTAACATACTGTTAACAACCGCAGTTCCCTTTGTCGCTGTCAAAAGTTCACTTCTGTAACCGATAAGTCCTCTTGACGGAATTGTAAATTCCAGTCTCATATAATTTTGTGTGGTCGGAGCCATATTCACAAGCTCACCGTTTCTCTTGACCACGCTGTCCATAACCGTTCCGGTATATTCCTCCGGAACATCAATTGTCAAAAGCTCGATAGGTTCGCACTTTACACCGTCAATATTTTTATATATTACTACCGGGTTAGACACCTGAAATTCATATCCCTCACGGCGCATGTTTTCTATAAGAACCGACAAATGCAGCTCTCCTCTTCCCGAAACGGTGAAAGCTTCGGTTGTGTCAGTTTCTTTTACCCTCAGACTGATATTTGAGTCAAGCTCTCTGAAAAGGCGCTCTCTCAAGTGTCTTGAAGTTACAAACTTGCCGTCCTGTCCGGCAAAAGGACTGTCATTAACAGAAAAGGTCATTGAAAGCACGGGGTCATCAATTTTTACAAACGGCAGCGGTTCCGGCTTCTGAATATCACAAAGAGTTTCACCTATGTTAATATCGGTTATTCCCGAAATTGCAACAACATCACCTGCTCCCACTTCTTCGGCAGGAGTCTTGTTAAGTCCCTCAAAGGTATACAGTTTTGTTGCTCTGGCATTTCCTACACTGCCGTCCGCACGGCATACTGCCAGCGGCATATTAAGTTTTATGCTTCCTCTCTGGATTTTGCCGACTGCAATTCTTCCGGTATAATCATCATAATCTATATTTGATACGAGCATCTGAAACGGAGCATTATCCTCACACTTCGGGCAAGGAATATTATTTACTATAAGCTCAAAAAGTTCTTTCAGATCCTTATTCGGTTTTTCAGGATTGTATTCGGCAGTCGCCCAGCCGTCACGTCCGGAAGCATAAATTACCGGGGTGTCAAGCTGTTCCTCGGTCGCTCCCAAATCAATGAAAAGCTCCAGCACTTCATCTACGACCTCATACGGTCTTGCATTCGGGCGGTCAACCTTATTTACGACAATAATCGGCTGCAAATTAAGCGCAAGCGCTTTTGACAAAACAAATCTCGTCTGAGGCATGCAGCCCTCAAATGCGTCAACCAAAAGCAAAACGCCGTCAACCATTTCAAGACCCCGTTCCACCTCACCGCCGAAGTCGGCATGTCCCGGAGTATCTATTATATTAATTTTTACATCCTTGTAATAAAGAGAAGTATTTTTTGCAAGGATTGTTATTCCTCTTTCTCTTTCCAAATCATTCGAGTCCATTACTCTTTCTTCCACCTGCTCATTCTCGCGGAATGTTCCGCTTTGCTTGAGCATAGCGTCAACGAGTGTTGTCTTGCCGTGGTCAACATGGGCGATAATTGCAATATTTCTGATTTTTTCGCGTTCTATCATCAAATATCATGCCTTTCTGTTCTTCATACAAAATACAAATATATAGTATAACATATTTATCCGAATTTTTCAACAAATTTCTGTCAAAAACGGGAATTTGTACGTTTTTCATTTATATGCCAACGTCTTTATGGTAATTTTGCAATATTTCTTCCATTTCAGACAAGGTTTCCGCTTTAAAAATATCCGTTTTTATTGCAGAGCTTCCTCGCATGCCTTTCAGATACCATGCCATATGTTTGCGTGCTTCTTTAATCCCGCGTTTTTCACCTTTATATTCAGTCAAAAGTCTTGCATGCTTTATTGCGCAATCAATCCGCTCTCTGTCTGTCGGATAATAGCTTACACCGCCTTTTTTTAAAAGCTCCTCCGTCTGTCTGAACAAAAACGGATTTCCCTCAGCTCCTCTTGCTATCATGACCGCGTCGCATTTCGTCAAATTCATCATATCGAGAGCGTCCTGTGCGCAAAATATATCTCCGTTGCCTATCACCGGGATATTAACGCACGCTTTAACTTTCTTTATAATATCCCAGTCAGCCTTTCCGCTGTAGAACTGCATTCTTGTTCTTCCGTGAATACAAATTGCCGCCGCACCGGATTCCTCCGCAATTTTCGCGAATTCCTGTGCATTGACGCTTTCATTGTCCCAGCCTTTTCTGAATTTAACCGTGACCGGAATTCCCACCGCTTTGGAGACTCTTTCTATAATCTTCCCTGCAAGCTGCGGATTTTTCATAAGTGCGCTGCCGTCTCCGTTATTTACAATTTTCGGAGCAGGACACCCCATATTTATATCAATCAAAACCGCTCCCGTACTCTCAGCAGCTTTTGCAGTCTCCCCCATTATATCCGGGTCGCTGCCGAAAATCTGAATTGCAGCCGGCTGCTCATCGCCGCATATTTTCATAAGCGAAGCCGTTTTTTTATCTTTATAATAGAGTCCTTTCGAGCTTATCATCTCCGTATAAACCAAGCCGCAGCCGTATTCCCTGCAAATTCTGCGGAAAGCCCGGTCCGTCACGCCTGCCATCGGAGCAAGAAAAACATTTTTTTCAAGCTTTACATTGCCTATCTTCATTGTATAATCTCCCTCAATAAGTATTAGGGACGTCATACGGCGTCCCTAATACTTATTCAAATAATTTTTGTGCTTCGTAATACGATTCCGGTGTTCCTATATCAATTGCCATAACGTCAAACTGATATGCATATACATCCGTTTCATTAACAAGCCAGCCGACAAAATATCCCGGAGCGTCCGGATTGTTTCCGTCCTTCAAATATTTATCAATCATCGGCACGGTTGATTTTCTGTATATATAAAACGGAAGTGCACCGTAATTTGACTGAGGCTCGGCAGGCTTTTCGACGAATTCGGTAACTTTGCCGTCCTCCTCCAGCTTAACAACACCCATTGCTTTTAAAGTATTTTTGTCCTCTATATAATGTGCGGAAATTACATCTCCGTTTTTTGAGCGGAACAAATCCATCATATCGGTTAGTTCAAAGTCAAAAATATTATCACTCGCAAGCACAAAAAGTTCATCTGTGATATTTTTTTCTTTTATAACAAAATTTATGTCTCCGATAGCGCCCAGACGGTTATCGTTGTTTGTCGTTCCGTCGTCAAGCACTTCGACCTTTTTACAGCCTTTATAGCCTTTCGCCCATTCTGAAAACTGCTCTGCAAATCGGTGATTCGTAACAATATAAATATGATTTATATCATCAACCTTTTCAATTTTTTCCACAACCAAATCAAGAATGGTCTTTTTGCCCAAAGTCAAAAGAGCTTTCGGCTTATTCTCCGTAAGAGGGTAAAGTCTCGTTGCATAGCCTGCTGCCAATAAAATACATTCCATTATTTTCAAATTCCTTTCTTTACTGCTTTTTACATAAATCTACTATAAAATCCGCCAGTTTTTCGGTTGAATCCGGTTTGCCCAAATGGGCAACGCTTTCCCTTATCAAATCAATCCGCCACGGATATTTTAAAAACTCATACAAAGCCTCGTCTATCGGGAAAGTCTCCGTAACCATTATCGCGGCACCGTTGTTTACAAGAAATTCCATGTTTCTTTCTTCCTGTCCGGGAATCGGATCGACAATTATCGGCGGAAGTCCTTTTGCCAAAAGCTCCGAAGTTGTGAGGCCTCCCGGTTTTGTTATAATGCAGTCCGAAGCGTCCATCATAACATCTACATTATCCACAAAGCCATACACATATACTGATTTTTCCCATACACATGCCGAAATTTCCTTATAAGCCTTTTTGTTATTTCCGCATATGCACAAAATCTGAAACTTTTCATTTACCGAATCTATCAGCTTTATGTTCCCGACCATATTTCCGTAACCCATAGACCCCATCATAACCATAACGGTTGTCTTATCCTGAATGCCCAGTTTTTCTCTTGCTTCTTTTTTGGAATTGCGCGTTTCAAATCTTTTTTTTATGGGAATACCGAATGGCAGTATCTTCTCTTTCGGTATGCCTTTTTTGCCCATCTGCCTGTCTAAAAGCGCATCGGGCGTTACATAATAATCTATATCCGTACTTTCCCAAAACGGATGAACCGTAAAATCGGTCACTATCCCGAATGTGGGACATTTTATAATTCCCTTTTCCTTCAGGTAAGTCATCAAAAAGCACGCATAACTGTGCGTTCCGATAACTACGTCCGGAGTATATCCGTCAAAAAATTCTTTAAGCTTATGTGAAACAATCTTTGAAAAAATCGCAATCAGCGAGCGTTTGTCATATTTTTGCTCACGCTTGTCCAACGTGCCGTAAGCTTTTCCGTAAGCCTCCGGCAAATACTTTGTAGAAAATAAATATCCGTCCGCAACGGAATTCGCCAAATGCTCGTTCACATATTCGAGAGTATCCAGCATTATGCATTCGAAGCCTCGCTCTTCCATAGCGGCAATAACCGCCTGACCGGTTGAATTATGACCGTTTCCCGCCGTAACCGATAATATCAACGCTTTCATTTTTTGTCCTCCGAAATAATTTGTCAAAATATAGTCTTGCATTTTACTGCATTTTTTGATATAATGTAATATAAATTAATTATTGATGTATTGCGTTTTTTATTATTATACCAAAATTATACTTAAAAAGCAAGTGTATTTTAAACATTTGTCAGAAAGGTAATGGTCAACTATGATTTTATATTTGGGCGATCGGGAAATGCTGGAATATATTCAAAGCATTTATCCGGGTGTATCAAGTGAAATATCAATTGAAGAAGCGGACAAGATTATAATATCGGAACATTCGCACGCTACCGTCTCCTGCGTCAGGTATGCCGATGAAAACGGTATTCCTCTCCTTGGAATACTGGACGGATACAAAAGCGTTGCAGAAGGTTTCGGGGCCGATTGTATTCCCGTAGAAACATGCTCTGAGGGGAAGCAGGAACTTGCAGTCTTGGACACAAGCGCTGCAATTCATGAAAACATCGGGCATGTGACTTTAATATGCAGAGGAGACCCTTCGGCATTGGATGAAGAGACTATTCCTCCGGAGCTTGACTGCATAGCCAGAGCCGAAACCGGCGAAATTATCTCTTTCCGCAAAAAAAATACGGACGGCAATTCTAATATTTATGCCGTCAACTACTATTTAAATTCTCCGCTGACTCAATGCGGCGATATAATAATAAAAAACTTTACCAAATTATAATTTTGAAAGGACAATACCTATGGAAAATTTGCATCCGTCAATAGAAAAAATTCTTGTAAGCAAAAGCGAACTTGAAAATGCGGTTGAGACTCTTGCCGCAAAAATAAACAGCGATTACGGCAGCGAACCGCTTACTCTTGTTATTATTCTCAAAGGAAGCATGATATTTGCGTCCGATTTGATGAGACATCTTACCATGCCTGTCACAATTGATTTTATGCAGGTTTCAAGCTACGGTTCCGGAACCGTTTCAAAAGGATTTATCAATATCAAAAAGGATTTATCCTCTGACATAAAAGGCAAAAACGTACTTATTATAGAAGATATTATCGATAGCGGAAACACGCTTAACAAACTGAAAGAGCTTTTAAAAGAGCGCAATCCCAAAAGTGTAAAAATCTGTACCATCTTAGATAAGCCGGACAGACGTGTCACCTCCGTGGAGGTTGAATATTCCGGTATAGTAATACCCGATGAATTTGTTGTAGGATACGGGCTTGACTACAACGAATATTTCCGCAATCTGCCTTATGTCGGAGTGTTAAAGCGCTGTATTTATGAGGAGAAATAGTATGAAAATCTGCAATGCACAAAATGAAATTACAACAGAATATGTTCTGCCGGATAAAATTATAGTATCCGAAAATGCACAAAACCCCGAATATCTTTTAAACGAGCATCCGAGACAGGCATTTTTGGGAGATGTTCCGGTGTGTATAATCAAAAAAGGCGGATATATACTTTACGATTTCGGAGAAGAATTTCACGGCGGTGCGGATTTTGTTATAGAAAAAGTCGAGGGTGCCGCAACTTACGCGAAAATAAGAACAGTATTTGGAGAAAGCGTGTCCGAAGTGCTCAGCTCGGTTGGTGAAAAAAATGCGGTCAACGAACATTCACCGCGTGATATTACGATTGAAACCGGATGGCTTTCACATCATATTGTCGGAAACACCGGCTACAGATTCTTGAAACTTGAAGCTGTTGATGCTGATTTTCATATATCGTCACTGCAAGGCATCTCCAGAATCCGCAAGCTTGAATATAAAGGCTCGTTCCGCTCAGACAGTGAACGGCTGAACAAAATCTGGCAGGTCGGTGCAAGAACAGTCCATCTTAATATGCAGGAATATCTTTGGGACGGGATAAAACGCGATAAACTTGTCTGGATAGGTGATATGCATCCTGAATTTTCTTCAATTTCTATGGTTTTCGGAGATTATTCGGTTGTTAAAAAATCGCTTGATTTTATAAGTTCCATGACGCCGCCCGATAAATGGTGCAACGGTCTTGCAAGCTACAGTATGTGGTGGATAAAAATTCAGCGTGATTTGTATTGGTACGGCGGAGATTTTGAATATCTTAAAAGTACAGCCGGATTTTTAACCGATACTCTCAAAGCAATTACCTCCGCATATAAAAGCGGGACAGAATTCTCACATTTTTGCGAATGGAGCAGTGCTGAAACAGAGGATGAGGACGCGGGCTTTTATTCAATGTTGGTTATCGGTCTGGAGGCAGGAGCGGAGCTTTTGCATATCTTAAAAGAAAACCCCGAACTTGCGGCAGAGTGTTCATGTCTTGCAGCCGACATCAAGAAAAAGACATTTACCGATGTGAAGAACAAGCAAGTTGCCGCAATTCTCGCACTCAGCGGAATATGTGATCCCAAAAAAATGTGCACAGACATAATAAAACCCGGCGGTGCAAAGGGGCTTTCAACCTTTTGGGGGTATTATGTTCTCAATGCACTTGCCGAAAATAATGATATGTGCTTTGCGCTTGATATTATTGATAAATACTGGGGGGCAATGCTTGATATGGGTGCAACGACCTTTTGGGAGGATTTTGATATTGAATGGCTTGACAATGCGTCACCGATTGACCGAATATGCCCTCCGGATAAAAAAGATATTCACGGAGATTTCGGAAAATTCTGTTATAAAGGCCTGCGTCACAGTCTGTGTCATGGCTGGGCGAGCGGTCCGACAGCATTTTTATCGCGCAAGGTACTCGGAATAATCCCCGCTGAACCCGGATACAAAAAAATAAAGGTTCATCCGGATTTGGGCAACCTCACCTTTGCCGAAGGATGTGTCCCGACACCTTCCGGAATTATCAGGGTTCGCCACGAAAAAACAGGCAGCGAAATCAAAACTCAGCTTACACTCCCCAACGGGATTGAAAAAATATAAGGAGGAAAAAACATGGATTGCTTATTTTGTAAAATTATTAACGGAGAGATACCCTCCACAAAGGTTTATGAGGATGATATGGTTTATGCATTCCGCGATATAGCGCCGCAAGCACCGGAGCATATTGTCATAATCCCGAAAATCCATATCGGTTCGGCTAATGAAATTAGCGAAGAAAACAGCCGCTATGTGGCACATATATTCGAAGTTATCGCAAAGCTCGCAAAAGAGCTCGGAATTGACGAAAAAGGATACCGTGTCATAAACAACTGCGGCGAATACGGAGGTCAGACCGTTCCGCATCTGCATTTTCATTTAACCGGCGGCAGACAATTCGGATGGCCTGCAGGCTGATAAAATATTTTATTTAAAGTATAAGATCAAGTATTTATTTGTAAATTGCACAAAAAAATACTTGATTTTTTCTTGTATTTGTTATATAATATAAACAATAAATTTTATCAGGAAGTGAAGATATGTTTCAAACAAAAATGAAGCTTATAACCGTTAAAGGATTATTTGCAATATCGGCAGCGTTTTGCGTATACTACTTATCTACCACACATTTTGAATTTATGCTGTCACTTTTTCACTATATGAAATTCAATCTGTCATCTGTTTCTTATACATTGCTCAGATTATTGCAAGTTCTGTTCCCCATATTTTTATTAGTTCCCGAAAAAGGGATAAACAAGGCTCATCTGCTCAAATATACCGCGTTGGCAATCGGAATACTTTATATTCTCGGAAGCTCATGGATTATATATTATCTTGCGGCAAACCCGATGTCCATGCTTTCAAATTTGGAATTCACAAAAGAGTTTCTGCAATTGAATGCGCTGAATTTCGGCTATCTGGTTTGGGATTCATATGACGGATATTCTGTTTTGTTCAGTTTAATCGAAGCAGCTGTTTACATATTGCTTGCTTTCAGCATATCTGTAAGGCGGCGCAAAACCATCGCAATTTATTGGATAAGCGCAATTCTAAGCATAGCGATGCCGTTTTTATATGTTTTTGTAATAAGCGGAATCGGCAAATTTTCTTCTATGTTCCTCCAAAAAAATACCATTCTGTTTGTGGCTCATATTTTTACCGGTGCAGGTCTCATAGTTGCCGGCTCGGATCGCAGAATGTGGGAGGATACTGTCTGGCAGTAATTACAAAAAAAGTGCAGCATTGTTCGCTGCACTTTTTTTGTTTGCAATCGGTTATTTCAAATATTCTGTCGGATTAACGGGATTATCATCTTTTATTACTTCAAAATGCAAATGCGGCTCTTTTGTAAAATCAGCCAATGCCGAATTGCCTACCGTTCCGATTTCATCGCCGGCACGAACATTTTGTCCGCTTAAATTCAAATCAGAATCAGCCAGATTTGCATACATTGTCTTTATCCCGTTTTCGTGATCTATTACTATACAATTACCCATACTGTCCGAGTAAACCGACTCGACAACTCCGTCAGCACTTGCAAGAACCTTTTCACCCTCTTTTGCTTTAAAGTCCACGCCGTTGTGACTTCTCCAATCGGACAGTTCTTTATTGTAAATGAGGTTATCACCCGAAAACTCCGCAGTGATTTTACCGCTTATCGGATACTTCAACGCAGGGGTATTATCCTCGGCATAGACATTATTCGATGCCGGAGCCGCATCCTCTTTTTTTACCGGGACGCTTTTTTTCTCTTCTTCCTTTGCCGTCGGCTGTGAAATTTCCGATATATTCTGCGTAATTTTATTTTCCGTAATTTTTTCCGGCTCTTTTATTTCTTTTTTGGAATTGCCTGCAAACCAACTTACATAGCCGACCGTTGCTATTACCAGTACACAGCAGCATACGGCTATGTAAAAGCCTCTGTTTTTGCTCGCTTCGTTTTTGTTTCTGTTCATCGATATTCGGTCCTTTCAACAATTTATTTTTCGTTTACAATCGTATTTTAACCACAAGCAAAAAAAATATGCAAAATTTTTATTGATTTTTTTCGGAAAATAATATACAATAATATTATTGAAAGCTGAAAGGACGAATAAAATTGAAATTTAACATGGGTGAAAATATCTGCATTGATGCAGGAAGTGAATATACAAGTATATATATATCGGGCAAGGGTCTTGTCCTCAGAGAACACTCGGCAATATGCCGCCGCATTAATACCGGCAAAATTATAGCAGTCGGTGACGAAGCCTCATCTGCCGAAGAACGTCTGCCTAAAACTTTAAAAATCATCCGTCCGATACAAAACGGAGTAATATGCGACATTAAAGCTGCAAAGGATTTGTTATCCCTGCTTATTAACAAGGTACGCAGCAACAAGCTTATCAAACCGCGCATTATGATTTCCGTTCCGGGAGAAATAACCGAAGTTGAAGGACGCGCAGTTGTAGATACTGTAATGCAGGCAGGAGCACGGCAGGTAATTATAGTTCCTGCGCCTGTTGTGTCCGCTCTCGGCGCAGGATGCGATGTCACTATTGCAAGAGGACTAATGACACTTGATATAGGCGCTGAAAAAACCGAAATGGCAGCAATCTCTCTGTGCCATCCGGTTATAAGCAAGACCCTTAAAATGGGTGCAAACAGTTTCACCGAGGATTTAAAAGTATTTCTCCGCAAAAAATATAATCTTGAAACAGGCACACATACTGCCGAAAAAGCCAAAATCACACTCGGTGCCCTCTCCCCTGTTCCGGCAAAAACAATAGACATATGCGGTGCCGATATATCAACCCATTTACCAAGAAAAATAACAGTTTCAACCACAGATATTTCCGACATTTACGAAGAACGTCTCGATAAAATTGCAAAGCTGATAAAAGAATCTTTGGACGAAATACCTCCCGAGCTTGCAGGAGATATTCTGTCTGACGGCATTCTCTTGGTTGGCGGCGGCGCTAAGCTTGATGGAATTGCCGATAAATTGCGGATTAAAAGCGGAATTAAAATTTATACCGCCGAAAATCCCGAACTATGCAATATCAAAGGTACCGGGCTTGCTTTTGAGCATATAGACGAGCTGCCGGATATTGTTCAAAGCTATCATAATCTGTAGACAACTAATGCCTTGCCGATTACGGCAAGGCATTTCTGTATTCAACCGTCATTTTCGGCGAATAACCAAAATATTTTTTATACAGTCTTGAAAAATAATTATAATTTGAATATCCCAAATATTCCGAAATGCTTTCAAGAGACATTTCACCTTTTAAAATAAGTTCTTCAGCAAACTGCATTTTCTTTTCATTTATATATGACACAACCGTTTTCCCGGTCTCTTTTTTAAATAAATATGCACAATATTCCTCCGACAAGCTGACTTCGCGGCACATGTTTTTTAAAGATATCGGCTCTGTTATATGAACTGCCGCATAGTTGAGCATTGTACGAATGTATTTGTTCATAGAGATATTCTCGTTTAAATTAATTAACTCATATAAAACTGCATTCAAAATACAGGCGCATTTTTCATGGTCATAGTTTTGATTATGAATATTCGGAAAAGGAAATACCGACAAAAGATTCTTTAATTCCTCTGTGATGATGGATGGCATATACTCCGGCAATGTAACCTCTTTCCCCTCCGAAAAATAAAAATTATAGCTTACATATTTAACATTCACTACCGCAAAATCACGTTTTCTCAAAGTTCCGGGCGGCAAAAATATCGCGTCATTCTTTTTAAGAACCGTTTTTTTGCCGTTTATGTAATAAACCATCACTCCCTCCAGTACAAATGTCAAATCGTAATAAGCTATAGCAAATTCCGGAATCGCAATACATTTATTATATTTAGTATTCGCATAATTTTCTATTGAGTCGATTAAAAAATCAATCATAATTATCTCCTTAAAATAGTGCTAAAAATCAAATAATAAGTTAAAATTGTTCATTCACTTATATATTCTTATATGATACAATATATCACAACAAAATACATATGTCAATATATTAATTTAATTCAAGGAGGAAAAGAAAATGGCAGATAAATTTGCAGAAATTGCAGGCATAAAATCAAAAAGATCTCAAATGCTGACCGAACCGGCTCCCATACCTTTTAAAGAGAGTCGGACACGCCTTAAAAACAACAACGCTTCGCCCGTTAAAACAGAAGCAAAAATGTCAACAAAAGAAGAACTTAAAAAAGCACTTTCCGAGATAAAAAAGGAATACTCGCCCTATTTGAGAAACCTCGCACCTGAACTTAAATCAGTTTCAAAACGTATAGAAATTAAAAATTTCAGGCGGAACGGAAAAGATGTAACAATTCCCGAATACGGAGCTCCTTTGGGGTATGCTTTTACCGAATATAAAACCGTGGTGGAACTTGACGGTTTTGACGGCAAAGAGGTCTATCTTCATTTTGGTGCGGCGGATTATATCGCAACCGTATATTTTAACGGAGAATGTGTGGGAATTCATGAGGGGTTCTTTTCTCCTTTTGAATTCAATGTAACTAAAGCGGCAAAAACCGGCAAAAATGAACTGCGTATTGTTTTGCAAAATGATTATGTGTATATGGGCAGCTCTTTAACCGCCAAAGAAACACCCGAAACTATAGTCGAGGGTGACAAGCTTTATGCCGCAACCGGCCCGGGGTATGACGATCCGGAGGTCGGCTGGCATCATTGTCCTCCCGGAACAGGACTTTACAACTCGGTATATCTCGAAATAAGAAACAAGCTTCATCTGACCGATTTATATATTCGTCCTCTGGTGAACGAAGGCGAGGCAGAAGCCTGGATTGAGGTTGAAAATTCAGAGCATGTATATAAAGATATTGAATTTGAGCTTTCCCTATACGGTCAGAATTTTGAATACACAGGCTTTGAAAAAATCAGATATCTGCCATGGCTTGCCCTTGCAAATGAATCGGACAGTAAAAAAACAATAGTAAACAAGCTCGAATCCAATTTAAAAGGCACAAGACTTGCTGCAAAGTTTGGAAAAAACGTTTACAAGATTCGTTTTAAAATGCAGGATATTAAGCTTTGGCAGCCAAACAGTCCCTACCTTTACAGACTCCATGTCACACTGAAAGAAAACGACACGGTCTGCGATACAATTTCTCAGCAGTTCGGAATGAGAGAATTTGTACAGGATACCGACAGTGAGCCAAAGGGAATGTTCTTCCTTAACGGAAATAAAATCCGCCTGCGCGGAGCAAACACAATGGGCTTTGAGCAGCAGGACGTTATTAACGGAGATATCGACCAATTGATTGACGATATATTATATGCCAAAATCTGCAATATGAACTACTGGCGAATTACGCAAAGACCTGTTCAGGATGAAATTTATGAATACTGCGACAAGCTGGGACTTATGGTTCAGACAGATTTGCCGCTGTTCGGAGTTATGCGCAGAACAAAAGTTGCCGAGGGCATTCGTCAAAGCGAAGAAATGATACGAATGGTGAGAAAACATCCTTGTAATGTTGTCCTCACTTATATAAACGAGCCGTTTCCGGACGGTTACGACAATCCCCACAGACATCTGGAGCGCAGCGAGCTGGAACGTTTCTTTACCGCCTGTGATATGATTCTTAAAATCAACTGCCCCGAATGTGTTATAAAGCATATTGAGGGAGATTACGACCCTCCCGTTATTGACTCAATGCCGGATAACCACTGCTACACACTTTGGTACAATAACCATGGTGTGGAATTCAGAAAGCTTCATAAAGGATATTGGCAGAAGGTACCCAAAGGCTGGTACTACGGCTGCGGCGAATACGGCGCTGAAGGACTTGACTTTAAGGAAGTAATGCAAAGCGATTATCCGAAGGAATGGATAAAAGAGCCGTTTAACCCGAAAAATATAATAAAAAGTCAGTCCGATAATATGCAGCATTGGTTCTTTGACCGCCCTGAAACAATAGACGAATGGATTAAAACAACACAGGCACACCAAGCATTTTCGGCTAGGATGATGACCGAAGCATTCAGACGTGACAGACGAATGATTTCAAATGCGATTCATTTGTTTATAGACGCGTGGCCATCCGGTTGGATGAAAACGATTATGGACTGCAAGCGTAACCCAAAACCGGCATATTTTGCTTATCGCAATGCAATAAAACCGGTTATCGTGAGCCTGAGAAGCGACAGATTTACATATTTCTCCGGTGAAGAAGCCAAAATTGAAGCATATATCTGCAATGATTTGCCGACACCTGTAAAGGATGCAAAGATTGTCTTTGAGCTTTATGACGGCAACAAGCTTATTATGAGCAGTGATAGCGATGCTTCATGTGCGGATTGCAGTGCCGAATATTGCACAAGTGCAAACTTTATTGTACCGGCAGTTGTTGACCGCAGTAAATTTATACTGAAAGCAATCCTTATCGGCAGCAATGACGATGTAATTGATTATAACACTTGGGAATTTGAGGCATTTGCCGACACTGAAATAAAGAAAAATGACAATGTTGTATTCATAACAGATTTAACTGTCGGAGAACATATTGTTGCAGGCGAAAAAGTATGTGTAAAAGCATGCGATACAAGAAACTATGTAAACGCACGCACAGGGCACAAATCAGTCAAAGAATTTCTTCCGAATGATTTCAGATTCTGGTATAATAAGGATGATGATATGCTTTCCGTAATGACGGACAAAACCTTTATTGCAGAAGGTTTTACACCGATTATATGCGCATGGGATATTTTTAATGATGTTTGGCAAGACGCATGCGTCCTTGCAGAAAAGAAAAAAGACGGCAAAACATATATTATTTCAACAATGGATATCAGATGCGAAAATCCTGTTGCAAAAAGACTTATGAGAAATCTGTACAAATTAGGTGAAAAATAAAATGAAACTTTCGGAATTATACAAACTAATCGGACTGCCCGACCCTGTTATCAAAGAGCTGAATATTATCTCTACGGAGTCTATACCTAACGCAGCTGAAAAATACATACCTCTTCTGACAGAGCCAAAGTACTATGAGCAAGCGGAAAGGGAGCTTTCAAAGCTCCTTTCTCCTGATACTAACGGTTTTAAAATGCTATATGTTATGCTCAAAAGCGCTTTAATTTCTTACGATAAATACACCGGGCTGAATATTCCCGAAGAAATATATGCGGCATCCATGAAAAGCTTTACACGTTTTATCAGCGAGTCATTCTCTTTTTTCGGGCATTATGCCTTTGACAGATCGTGGTGGAGCGGCCGTTTTCTGTCGCTTACGATTTTTCGGATAGGCGAACTGGAATATGAAATTTTATCAGACAGCGAAGAAATATCGATACATATTCCATCGGACGCCGACTTGTCAAATGTTGATGAGTCGATAAATGAAAGCAGGGAATTTTTCAGCACGTTCTTTCCGCAATGTGAAAGCTACACATACGT
>CAKSFY010000021.1 GCA_934454035.1 uncultured Clostridia bacterium
CGTCCAGAATGGAATAAAATCTGTAAGTATCTATGCCCAAAGGTCCGATGTAAGAGCGAATCGTCTCCGACAGTCCGGAAAAGCCGTTCTCCGAACGCGAGGTTTCCTCAAGCGTATTCACAAAATCATCCGTGAATACCTGCTCCATCATGACGGTGAATTCGCTGTTGTAAAAGCTTATTATATTTACAAGCAAAAGCGAGCCTATAACGGTTATTATCGAAATAACCAAAAGCCCGAAAATTGTTACCAGCTTAAATTGAATACTTTTGAACATATTGATTAATCACGCTTTGTTAAAATAATATCCCACACCGCGCTTTGTTATTATATAATGCGGCATGCCGGGATCGTCCTCTATTTTTTCCCTCAAACGGCGGATTGTTACGTCAACCGTGCGCACATCGCCGTAGTATTCGTAGCCCCAAACCTTTTCCAAAAGGGTTTCTCGGGTAAAGATTTTCTGCGGCTGAGTTGCCAAAAATTTTAAAAGCTCAAATTCACGCAGGGTGATTTCTATAACTTCATCCCTTTTTCTGACTTCGTATCTCTCGGTATTTATCGAAAGCTCTCCCGATACAATCGTATTTGCTTCGGTTGCTTTTCCCGTGCCCGGCTCGGCAGCCGTCCGGCGCAGGTTTGCCTTGACTCTTGCGGTCAGCTCACGGATTGAAAACGGTTTTGTCATATAGTCGTCGGCACCGAGCTCAAGCCCCAGAACTTTGTCTACCTCTTCATCTCTTGCGGTCAGCATAATAATGGGCACGGAGGATTTTTCACGTACCTTTTTGCATACTTCAAAGCCATCAAGACCCGGAAGCATCACATCCAAAAGTATTAAATCCGGTGATTTTTCCAAAGCTGCGGAAAGTCCCGAAACTCCGTCCATTGCCTCAAAAACCTCATATCCCTCTTTTTCAAGGTTAAATTTTAAAATATCTATTATGGGTTGGTCGTCTTCAATTATCAAAACACTTCTTTGTCCCATATTGGTTCTCCTTTCGGTGAAAAGTCAATTTCACATAATATCATTTTATCAGATAAAACAAAATTCTTCAAGTATTTTACGCAAAAAAGCAAAACTTTTTATAAAATAGGCAAAAAAGATATAGCATTTTCGTAAGAAATGTGATACAATATAAAATGGTATATTTTAATCAGATATAAAAGTGAGGTAATATAAACAGATGGCTGAAGTGAAAAAGAAAAGCAAAAAAAAGGTTGCTCCGAAAAAGCTGAGCGCTGCAAAAAAGAAAAAAAAGCAGGCGCTTCCTTATCAGACGGTCACTTTAATTTTGTTTGCGGCGGCAATACTTGCCGGAATTTTTACTTATTTGAATACCAACGCTGTTGTTGCGGTTTTTTTTCATGACATATTTTTCGGACTTTTTGCAAAAACCGCATGGCTTATCCCGATTATGACGGGCGGACTCGGAATATATACCGTGAAGCAGAAAAGCAGCAGCGGACTTAAAGCAAAATCGATACTTCTTTTTGTATTTGCAATATGTATTGCGGCGCTTATTCATACGATTGCGGATAATTCGATTCCGGTTCCGGAACTTTACGGCTACGGAGTAACCGGCGTCGGAGGCGGACTTCTCGGCGGACTGCTGTCGAAAGGACTTGTCGGCACAATCGGCATGGCAGCGGCAATTGTCGTGCTGATATTTGCAATAATTATGCTTATGAGCCTTATTCTGCAAATATCTGTGGTAACGGCGGTTTCCAGCTTCATATCGGGACTTATGGGTATGAGAGAGGAGATAGAACCGCAAAAATCGGATAAATATGAGCAGGGCAGAAAGGTAAAGAAAAAAATAGAAAAAATCACTCCCGAACATTCGCCGCAGCTCACCGGAGAGCAGCTCGATTTTGAAGTTGACGAAAAGATAAAAAAGGTTAAAAAGACAAAACAAGAGCCTGCCGAGGAGGTTATTCCGGTTGATGAGATAGAAACGGTTATATTTACTCCCGACCCGGGCGAGGAAATAAGAACTCCCGAAAAAAGCGTGGAGGACAAGCCTGCCGCAGAGGAGGAAAAGGCAGACCCGATAACAAAAAAGGAAAAAGAACAGATACACTCTGAAATAAACAGCGGTATGGCAGAGGAAGTAAGGGAATATAAATTTCCTCCGATGTCGCTGTTAAAGTCGGCACCTCCGCAGTCGGCGGACAAGCGCAGAGAAATGCGCGAAACCGCGCAAAAGCTTATGGAGGTTTTGGGAGACTTTAACGTGCAGGCAAAGCTTTTGCAGGTCACCCAAGGCCCCAGCGTTACAAGGTACGAAATTCAGCCGGAGACCGGAATCAAGCTTTCGAAAATAACGGGTCTTTCGGAGGATATCGCATGGAAGCTTGCCGTCCCGACAGTGCTTGTTGCGGCAGTTCCGGGCAAAGCGGCGGTCGGTATTGAAGTTCCGAATACAAGTGTTTCGATGGTTTCTGCAAGAGAAATACTCGAGAGCGATAAGTTTAAAAATGCCGAATCAAAGCTTTCGGTCTGCTTCGGAAAGGATATAGGCGGCAATGTTGTTGTCGGCGATATCGCGAAGATGCCTCACGTGCTTATAGCCGGAGCTACCGGCTCGGGTAAGAGTGTGTGCATAAATACGATTATAACGAGTATTTTATATAAGGCAAAGCCGGACGAGGTCAAGCTCATAATGGTTGACCCAAAGGTGGTGGAGCTTGGAGTTTACAACGGTATTCCGCATCTTTTGATTCCGGTTGTGACCGACCCTAAGCGTGCGGCGGGCGCGCTTAACTGGGCAGTGCAGGAAATGATGAAAAGATATGATATGTTCGCGGCGACGCATGTGCGAAACCTTGAAGGATATAATAAGCACTGTGAAAAAACAGGCGATGAAAAAATGCCTAAGATAGTGATAATCATAGACGAGCTTGCAGACCTTATGATGGTTGCCGCAAAGGAGGTCGAGGATTCTATCTGCCGCCTTGCACAGCTGGCAAGAGCAGCAGGAATCCATCTGATTGTCGCAACGCAGAGACCTTCGGTCGATGTCATTACCGGACTTATCAAGGCAAATGTGCCCAGCAGAATCGCATTCGCAGTATCCAGCCAGGTGGATAGCCGTACCATTCTGGACAGAGGCGGCGCGGAAAAGCTTTTGGGCAAGGGCGATATGCTTTATTATCCGTCGGGAATGAACACTCCGCTGCGTGTTCAGGGAGCGTTTGTGTCGGACGGCGAGATTGAAAAAATAGTTGACTATATCAAGGAAAACAGTGAGGTTACACACTATTCCGAGGATTTGGCGGATCATCTGGAAAGATGCGAAACCGGAGAGAACGGAGTTACTGATGACGAAAGAGAAAATGACGCGGACGCGCTTTTGCCGGACGCTATTAAGCTTGCCTGCGAGCTGGGTCAGATTTCCACGGCGATGATTCAAAGACGTCTCAAGGTCGGATATTCGAGAGCAGGCAGAATAATTGACCAAATGGAGGCAAGGGGCATAATTTCCGGAGCAAACGGAAGCAAGCCGCGTGAAGTTTATGCAAATATGGTTAACATGGACGATTTGGGATAAGTATGGATAATAAAAAAGATTTTCTTCCCATCAGCAGGGAAGATATGAAAAAGAGAGGCTGGGACGAGCTTGATTTTCTCTATATTGTCGGCGATGCATATGTCGACCACCCGAGCTTCGGCCACGCAATAATTTCCAGAGTGCTGGAAGCACACGGATACAAAGTAGGGATAATATCACTGCCCGACTGGCACAGTGCCGAGGATTTTAAACGCTTGGGCAGACCGAGACTGGCGGCGCTTGTTTCGGCAGGAAACATAGACAGTATGGTAAACCATTATACTGTCGGCAAAAAGCGCAGAAGCGATGACGCGTATGCGCCCGGCAATAAATCGGGGCAGCGTCCGGACAGAGCAACGATAGTTTACTGCAACAGGCTCAGAGAAGCTTTCGGCGATATTCCGATTTTGATAGGCGGCGTCGAAGCGAGCCTGAGAAGATTTGCTCATTACGATTACTGGGACGATAAAGTCAGACGGTCAATTTTGTTTGACAGCCGCGCGGATATTCTTATGTACGGAATGGGCGAAAAGCAGATTGTCGAGCTTGCGGATTGCTTAAACAGCGGAATGAATGTAAAGGATATTCAAAGCGTGCCGGGAACTTGTTTTATTTCGGGTTATCCCGATTACGAAAACGCGGTTGAAATCCCGTCCTTTGAGGAGTGTCGGGACGATAAGGAAAAATATGCAATTGCTTGCAAAATTCAGTATGCCGAGCAGAATCCGTACATCGGCAAAACCGTTATCCAAAAGCACGGCGACAAATATCTTGTACAAAATCCGCCTATGCCGCCTTTGAATACTGCCGAACTTGACGAGGTTTATTCGTTGCCTTATATGAAGAATTATCACCCCGTATATGAAAAAGACGGCGGCATAAAGGCAATTGAGGAGGTCAAATTCAGCCTTACAAGTTCAAGAGGGTGTTTCGGAAGCTGCAACTTCTGTGCACTTGCATTTCATCAGGGCAGAATTGTTACCGCAAGAAGCCGCGAATCGCTTGTTGCGGAGGCGAAAGAAATGGTAAAAGAGCCGGACTTTAAAGGCTATATTCATGATGTCGGCGGACCTACGGCAAATTTCAGAAAACCTGCCTGCAAAAAGCAGCTTAAATTCGGAGCGTGTAAGGACAAACGCTGCCTTTACCCCGAACCCTGCAAAAATATGGAGATAGACCATAGCGAATATTCGGCGCTTTTAAAAGAACTCAGGGCGATAAAGGGTGTAAAAAAGGTTTTTATCCGTTCGGGAATCCGCTTTGACTATCTGATAAATGACAAAAATGACGAGTTTTTCTACGAATTGTGTAAATATCATATAAGCGGACAGCTGAAGGTTGCGCCCGAGCATATTTCGGATAATGTACTGAAATATATGGGTAAGCCGTCAAACGATGTCTTTAACAAATTTGCCGATAAGTATTATAAAATAAATGAAAAAATAGGGAAAAAGCAGTATCTTGTACCCTATCTTATGTCCGGGCACCCGGGCAGTACAATTCATGACGCGATAAAGCTTGCGCAATATTTGAAAAAACACGGAATAAATCCGCAGCAGGTACAGGATTTTTATCCGACCCCGGGAACGGTTTCCACCTGTATGTTCTATACAGGGCTTGACCCGTTTACGATGAAAAAGGTTTACATTCCGAAAAGCCCTAAGGAAAAGGCTATGCAGAGAGCGCTTCTGCAATTTAAAAATCCGGACAATTACAAGCTGGTGGAGGAGGCTCTTGTTTCTGCAGGGCGTACCGACTTAATCGGCTACGGTGAAAAATGCTTAATCAGACCCAAAAGGGATTATGATACAAAAAACAAAAGAGGAGGAAAGCAAAATGATTTTAAACGGAAAAGAAGTATCGGCGAGAATAAAAGAAGAACTCAAAACCGAGGTCGCAGATCTTAAAAAACAGGGGATTTTTCCCGGACTTGCGGTCGTGATAGTAGGAGATGACCCTGCAAGCCGTATATATGTTAATTCCAAAAAGAAAAATTGCGGAGAACTCGGTATATATTCGGAGGAGTATGCTCTCCCAGGCGAAACAAGTGAGGAGGAGCTTTTGGAACTTATCGATAAGCTGAACAAAAAGCATGACGTCAGCGGAATTTTGGTTCAGCTCCCTTTGCCGAAGCATATAAACGAGGAAAATATCATTAATGCAATTGACCCGAAAAAGGATGTTGACGCATTTCATCCGGTCAATGTAGGCAAAATAATGGTGGGAAATTACGATTTTGTGCCGTGCACACCGGCAGGAGTTATGGAGCTTATCAAGGAATCGGGCATCGAAATAGCAGGCAAAGAGTGCGTTGTGGTCGGCAGAAGCAATATTGTGGGTAAGCCGCAGGCTATGCTGCTTCTGCACCAAAACGGAACTGTTACGATTTGTCATTCCAAAACAAAAAATTTAAAAGAGGTTGTAAAAAGAGCCGATATTGTTGTTGCGGCAGTCGGCAGGCCGAAGTTTATAACCGCCGATATGATTAAACCCGGAGCGGTTGTGATAGATGTCGGAATCAACAGACTTGCGGACAAAAAGATTGTGGGCGACGTTGATTTTGAAGAATGTGAAAAGGTGGCAGGCGCAATAACCCCCGTCCCGGGCGGCGTAGGTCCCATGACAATAGCCATGCTTATGAGAAATACCGTAAAAGCGGCAATAATACAAAAGGATAACAGGTAATTGTAAAATTTTAACGTTTGGCATTTTTGTATGGGTGGCTTATTTCACCTCCCGATTTGCCTTCCCCTAAAGGAGTAGGGGATTCAATAAAGGCAGCACAGCGGCATTGAAACAGTATATATATGAAGAAAGGATAAAGAATATGAACACAAACGAATTAAAGACAAAGCTTGAAAACGGAGACTACGGCGAAAAACTCGCATATATGTATGCTTGTGAAAAGGAAGAAGCAAAAATGTATGCCGGCAGATTTCTGAGCGTAATCGCAGGCTATGAAGAAACCTTCGGAAAAACAGAGGACATTCGATTGTTTTCCGCGCCCGGCAGAACGGAAATCGGCGGAAATCACACCGACCATCAGCACGGCTGTGTACTTGCGGCAAGTCTTAATCTGGACGTAATCGGTGCGGCATCTTTAAATGGTACAAACAAGGTCAGAATTAAGTCGGAGGGCTATCCCATGGATGAAATCGACCTTGATGATTTAGAGGTAAAAAAGGAACAGTACGGCAAGGCAATCTCTCTCATAAGAGGAATTTTGAAATCATTTGCCGATAAGGGTTACAAGCTTGCCGGATTTGATGCATATACAATTTCGAGCGTGCTTAAAGGCTCGGGCATGAGTTCCTCGGCTGCATTTGAAGTTCTTGTCGGAAATATCGTAAATTCAATGTTTGCAAATGAAGAAGTAGACGCTGTCGAGATTGCAAAAATCGGTCAGTACAGCGAAAATGTATACTTCGGCAAGCCTTGCGGACTTATGGATCAGATGGCTTCGTCTGTCGGAGCGGTTGTAGCAATAGATTTTAATGATACAAACAATCCCATAATCGAAAAGGTTGATTTTGATTTCACAAAAAGCGGACATTCTCTCTGCATTATCGATTCGGGCGCAGACCATGCCGATTTAACCGATGAATATGCGTCCATTCCGTCCGAGATGAAAGCGGTTGCTGAATTTTTCGGCAAAAGCTTTTTGCGTGAAGTAGACCCGACGCTCTTTTCCGAGAAAATGGCAGATGTCAGAAAAGCGGTAAATAACGACAGAGCAATATTGAGGGCAATACACTTCTTTAATGATAACGAGCGCGCTCAAGACGAAGTAAAAGCGCTCAAAAATGACGATTTTGAAATGTTCTGCGACCTTATTAAGAAGTCGGGATATTCGTCCTTTATGTATCTGCAGAACGTATATGCTTCAAGCATGCCGACCGAGCAGGCTGTTTCGCTCTCGCTTGCGCTTTGCGATGAAATCCTCGGCGAGCAGGGCGCATACCGTGTTCACGGCGGCGGCTTTGCCGGAACAATTCAGGCTTTTGTACCGAATGATATGCTTGACGAATTTAAAACAAAAATCGAAGCCGTTCTCGGAAAAGGAATGTGCCACGTGCTTTCCATAAGACCGGTAGGCGGCTGCGAAGTTAAATAGTTTGGAGTGAAAAATCATGATTAAAGCGGTAATTTTTGATTTTGACGGAACGCTTATGAATACTCTGCCGGGCATTGCCCATTTCGGCAATGCCGCCTTGGCGGAGGTGGGGCTTGAGCCTGTTGAGGAAGATAAGTACAGATATTTTGTGGGCAACGGGCGGAATAAGCTTATTCATCGAATGCTGGATTTTTATAAAGCGGATACAGAGGAAAATTACGAAAAAGCAGGTAAAAAATACGATTCTCTGTATGAGGCGGATGTCATGTACGGCAGTGTGGTATATGACGGAATTCCATCGCTGCTTGACGCGCTTAAAAAGGACGGCATAAAATGCGCAATGCTATCAAACAAGCCGGATAATGTTGCGCAAATGCTTATAGAAAAGAATTTCGGCGGAAAATTCGATATATGTTTCGGTCAAAGGCAGGGAATACCGACCAAACCGAATCCGCAGGCTGCTTTGGAAATTGCCGGAAAACTGAATGTGAAAGCTGAGGAATGTTTATTTGTCGGCGACACGGTTGTAGATGTTACAACCGGAAAAAATGCCGGCATGTACACTTGCGGCGTTTTGTGGGGATTTCGAGATAAAGAGGAACTTTTGGAAGCGGATTATATTGCAAGTGTGCCGGACGACATATACAAAGCAGTGAAAAATATAAAATAGAAACCGAGAAAACGAGAGAAAACGGAAGAAAAACAGAGCATAAAAGAGATTGAAAAAAATATATTAATTTTTTTAAAAAAAGTGTTGACAACCGATAAAAAAAGTAGTAAAATATCAAATGCAGGCTTGATATAGGCTTATGTATCGAGCCATACTTAAATAATTCGAGAGGAACAAGGAGGTTAATTTCAATGAGCAGCTATATGGCAAAGCCAAACGAAATTAAAAGAAAATGGTATATCATCGATGCGGCAAACAAACCGCTCGGCAGAGTTGCTTCTCAGGCAGCAAGCATATTAAGAGGAAAACATCTTCCGACATTTACACCGAATGTTGACTGCGGAGATCACGTAATCATCGTGAACGCTGCAGAAGCTGTTTTGACAGGAAATAAGCTTAACCAAAAGGTACGTTATTATCATACCGGCTGGGTAGGCGGCATAAAGGAAATTCACTATAACAAGCTTATGGCTGAAAATCCCGAAAAAGCAATGATGTATGCAGTTAAGGGTATGCTCCCGAACAATACAATCGGCAGAACAGCTCTTACAAGACTTCGCGTATATAAGGGTGCAGAGCATGAGCATGCTGCACAGAAGCCCGAAAACTGGACACAAGAGATTAAATAAGGAGGATAATAATCATGGCAAAAGAACAATACTATGGCACAGGCAGAAGAAAATCTTCCGTTGCTCGTGTTCGCTTGGTTCCGGGTAATGGTAAAGTTACAATAAACGGCAGAGATATCGATGAATATTTCGGTCTTGATACATTAAAGGTTATCGTTCGTCAACCGCTTACACTTACATCGACAATCGGTAATTTCGACGTAATCGCAAAGGTTGAGGGCGGCGGCTTCACAGGTCAGGCAGGCGCTATCCGTCACGGAATCGCAAGAGCATTGCTCGAGGTTGATTCGGACGCATACAGAGCAGACCTTAAAGCAGCAGGCTTCTTAACAAGAGACTCGAGAATGAAGGAAAGAAAGAAGTACGGCTTGAAAGCCGCTCGTCGTGCACCTCAGTTCTCAAAAAGATAGTATTTTATCAATTCAAAACCTCGGAAACGGCTTGTTTCCGAGGTTTTATTATGTATTTGCGTTGATTTGAGTTATCATACCACTGAGCGTGTTTCTTTGTAATGCGTTGTGGTTTTCATAGTCTGAACCTTTTAATCCGAATTCTTATTTTTTCTGATTTCTTTGTTGTATAACTTGTGTATTCCGCATTTCCAGCACAACACCATTCCGACAACCGCGCCGACAACTGCCTGCAAAATCTGATAAGGCAATTTTAAAATGGCATATTCAGGGGTACTGTAAATAAAGGCTCTGCCGAGCGAGTAGCCGACAACCATAATCACGGCTCCTAGTGTAACACCGATTCCGGACGCTAATACACGGTGTTTTTTCAGAATGTGATGAGAGCACAATGATATGATAACGGCTTGTAATCCGTGAGTAACCAAAGAGACAAACATTGGTGTCGGATAAAAGAACAAATCGCCCAAAAAGGCGCCTATTCCGCCTACGATGAACGCAGCAAACGGGTCTAATAAAATGGAAGCCGCACATATGACTATATCATTCATATAAAGATGTCCGCCGGGAACAGGAACACCGAAAGAACTCATAGCAATATTAAGCGCCGTAAACATTGCAGTAATGCACAGCCATTGTGTTGTTTTCCTTTTTTCGTTTTTTTGCATTTCAATTTCCTCCTTGACATTTGAATGGTAATATTATATAATAACAACTGATAATATAAAATAACCAGAAACGGAGAAAATGATATAACCAGATGAACTATATAATCAGTAACACAGAAGGACCTCTTTATTTGCAGATATACAAGCATATAAGAAATGATATTATTTCGGGGGTGTTTCCTTATAACAGTAAGCTTCCGTCAAAGAGATTGCTAGCTGATGAGCTTGATGTCAGCACGGTAACAGTAGAACATGCGTATTCCCTTTTATGTGACGAAGGATATGCAGAGGCACGTGAACGCAGCGGTTATTTTGTCATATTCAGGCAAACGGACGGTTTTGCCTCTGCAGATGCAGTATCCGCTCTGCCGATAAATCACAAAATCTCAACATCATCTTATCCGACCTTTCCGATTTCTGTTTTAAGTAAAACAATGCGGCGTGTTCTTTCGGAATATTATGATGTAATTTTGGATAAATCCCCAAACACAGGCTGTTTGGAACTGCGCAGCGCAATAAAACAATATCTTATGCGTAATCGGGCAATGAATGCAGATGTCGAACAGATTATAATCGGTTCGGGAGCGGAATATTTATATTCTCTGATTGTGGATTTGCTCGGCAAAGATAAAATTTTTGCTATCGAAAATCCGTCTTATGAAAAGATTGAGCTGATTTATCGTACTGCAGGAGTAAAGTATGAGCTGCTGCCTTTATCGAAAGACGGAATAGATAACAAAGCGCTTTCAATGTCAAAAGCAAATGTTTTACATACCACACCGTACCGGAGTTTCCCGAGCGGTGTAACTGCTTCGGCGTCCAAACGCCACGAATATATAAAATGGGCAGAAAAATCAAACCGTTTCATTATAGAATCTGACTACGGCTCTGAATTTTCCGTGTCATCGCAGCCGATGGAAACACTGTTCAAGCTTTCAAATAGTGACAATGTAATATATCTGAACACTTTTTCAAAGACAATTTCTTCTTCGATGCGTGTCGGTTATATGGTTATTCCCAAAAAACTGATAAACCGTTTTCAGGAAAAACTCGGCTTTTATTCGTGTACCGTTCCGACGTTTGAGCAGTATGTATTGACTGAATTATTAAATAACGGCGATTTTGAAAGACACATTAACCGTGTACGCAGAAATAAAAGAAAAGCATTGAATAATAAGAATGAATAAGTATACAAAGCACGGTTGCTATGTGATTTTCTATGTAATGAAAGGAATTTTGTTTATGAAAATACTGATAGTAGAAGATGACCGCACATTGAATAACGGCATTGCGTTATCGTTTGCGAATCACGAAATTTTACAGGCTTTTTCCGTAAAGGAAGCGGAAAATCGGCTGAGGGCGGATATTGACCTTATTATCCTTGATGTCAATCTGCCGGACGGCAGCGGTATTGACTTCTGCAAAAAAGTAAGAGCATACAGTGATGTGCCGATTATAATGCTTACCGCAAACGATATGGAAATCGATATTGTGATGGGCTTGATAAGCGGTGCGGATGACTATATAACAAAACCGTTTTCGCTGGCGGTACTCAGGGCAAGAGCGGAAGCGGTAACAAGAAGAAGGCGCGATGCAGTTAAAACCGTCAGATACAAAAACTTTGTTTTTGATTTTGAAAATATGAAATTTTTTTATGATAACACCTTGGTTGAATTAAGCAAGACCGAGCAAAAACTGCTTAGAGTATTTGTACAAAACCCCGGAAGAACATTAAGCCGCGGCATGCTGATAGATAAAGTGTGGGACAATACGGAATTTGTTGAAGAAAACGCGCTTTCCGTCTGTGTAAAACGGCTTCGTCAAAAGCTGTCGGGTATTCCTATAAGGACAGTGTACGGTATTGGTTATATAATGGAGATGTAAAATGGTTACGGTAATTTTAACGGCGATAATTATAATTCTTATTTTTATAATTTTCTTTGTTTGTATTAAATATGCGAAAATACTTGACAGAATTGACGTCATGCTTGATTCTGCGGCAGAAAACAACTTTTCGGAATCGGAATTTACCGAGAGCCGTCTGTCGAAAACAGAAGCAAAAATGTACCGTTATTTATCCTCACGGAAAATATCATTGTCCCGAATAAATTCGGAAAAGGACGCGATAAAATCTCTTATTTCCGATATATCGCATCAGACAAAGACACCGATTGCGAATATAGTGCTGTACTGTGACCTTTTGCTTGGCAGCGGAGACTTAAACGGCAATACGGAAAAACTCACGCGGCATATAAAGACGCAAACGGAAAAATTAAACTTTCTTATAGGCTCGCTTATAAAAATCTCACGCCTGGAAAACGGCATTATATCGCTTGTGCCTAAAGAGAACAGTATAAAAGAGCTTCTCGAAAGCCTTGATTTTGATAATAAGGCAAAAGCTAAAGACATCGATTTAATTATTGAGCAGGATACAGATATGATGGCGGTTTTTGATTTCAAATGGACGGCGGAGGCATTGTCAAATATTGTGGACAATGCGGTAAAATATACCCCCGGCAAAGGAAAAGTCACGGTCACGGCAGACGATTATGAGATGTTCGTAAAAATAGATATAAAAGATAACGGTATCGGAATCGGCGAGGAGGATTACCCCAAAATATTCACCCGTTTTTACCGCTCACAAAAAGTGAGTGATGAGCAGGGGGTCGGTATAGGACTTTATCTGACGCGTGAAATTATTTCAAAGCAGGGCGGATATATTAAGGTTGATTCGGAGGAAAATAAAGGCTCAGCGTTTTCTGTATTTATCCCCAAAAATGTAAATATGTCAAAACTGTAATTTTTCAGAAAGAATTGAGAAAGAATCAACTGCTATAATAGGCTTGTAAAATCAAAACAGGAGGTAATTTAAATGTGTATTTTACAAACCCAAAACTTAAAAAAATATTATGGCAGCGGCGATACGGCAGTGAAAGCGCTTGACGGAATAAGCCTGTCCGTTTCGGACGGTGAATTTGTCACTGTTGTAGGCACATCGGGCAGCGGAAAATCAACTCTTCTTCATTTGCTCGGAGGGCTTGACCGTCCGAGTTCGGGAAAGGTTATTATAGCCGGAAAGGATATTTTTTCGCTTGGAGATGACGCACTTACTGTTTTCAGGCGGAGAAAAATCGGATTTATCTTTCAGAGTTATAATCTTGTCCCGACACTCAATGTGTATGAAAATATTGTTTTGCCGATAGAGCTTGACGGAAATAAAATCGACAAAAGGCACACTCAAAATGTTATTGACGTTCTCGGACTTTCCGGCAAGGAAACAAGGCTGCCTTCTCAGCTTTCGGGCGGACAACAGCAGCGCGTCGCCATAGCACGGGCACTTTCGTCAAAGCCTGCAATTATTTTAGCGGACGAACCGACGGGAAATCTTGACAGTAAAACAAGCCTTGATGTTCTCGGACTTATGAAAATATCAAGCGAGAAATTTAAACAGACAATCGTTATGATTACTCACAATGATGCGATTGCTCAAACGGCGGACAGAATTATTCGCATTGAGGATGGCAGAATTGCAGGTGATAATAATGTTTAATGTAAAAAGCGGAAAAACAATCCGCAAAATAGCAAACAGAACGTTTAAATACAACAAAACAAGAAACATAATAGGATTTGCTGCCATTTGCCTTACGGCAGTTTTGTTTACTTCGGTTTTCAGCATAGGCATGAGCGCTTTAAACTCTGTTCAGCAGACAACAATGCGGCAGGTAGGAACACAGGCGCACGGCGGATTTAAATATATGACAAAACCGCAGTATGAAACTTTAAAGAAAGATGCCAAAATTAAAGATGTTTCCTATAATATTTTTGTGGGTACGGCGCAGAACCCCGAGCTTTCAAAAACGTATACCGAGATTCGGTATACGGAAGAAAAATCGGCAAAATGGTCTTTTTCCATGCCGGCAACCGGCAGACTTCCCGAAAATGAAAATGAAATTGCAACAACAACACAGGTATTGGACGCACTCGGCACAGAGCATATTTTGGGTGAGGACGTTACGCTTGAATTCACCGCAAACGGAATAAAACATAAAGATAAGTTTATCTTGTGCGGATTTTGGAATGCGGATGATGTAACGCTTGCGAATCAGGCGTTTGTGTCTTATGAATATGCTCAAAAGGTCGCGCCTGAATGGAACAGTGTCCCCGAAAATTTCGGCGAAATATCGTATGAGGCAGGCTCGTTAAATCCTTCTGTGTGGTTTTATCATTCATTTGATATAGAACGTCAAATGCAGGCATTAAAGAAAAGATGCGGCTTCGGCGACGATGTGAACGATGGCATAAATTGGGCATATGCTGCGTCGGAGGTTGACGCGGCAACAGTATTTTTAATAGTGGGAATACTGCTTTTAATCATGCTTTCGGCGTATCTTATAATTTACAATATATTTTATATTTCGGTATCACGCGATATAAAATTTTACGGACTTTTAAAAACAATCGGAACAACCGACAGACAGCTTAAAAAAATTGTCAGAAAGCAGGCGGAAATTCTTTCATTAGCCGGGATTCCTTTGGGACTTATATTGGGGTATCTTCTTTCTTTTGTATTGGTACCGGTCGTCATGCGTGCTACCACAATACACAATTACGGTATACCTCTGAATCCGGGCGTGTTTATCGGCGGTGCGTTGTTTACTTTTATTACGGTTATGATAAGCTGTATCAAACCGGCAAGACTGGCGGCAAAGATTTCACCGATTGATGCGGTTCGTTACACCGAAGGTGCAGGGGGCAGAAAGCAAAGTAAGAAAACCGCCGGAGTCACTCCCTTAAAAATGGCAATTGCCAATTTAAAAAGAACGCCTAAAAAAGCGGCGTTGGTGGTTATTTCAATATCACTGTCCGTAATTCTGTTAAATATTACCGCAACAATAAGCCGCGGCTTTGATATGGATAAATATATACAGAGCAGTGTTGTATCAGACTTTTATATTACCGATAAAACAATAACTCATGCAACAGGCGGCGAACGGAAGCTTGACGGCATACCTCCCGAGCTTGCCGAAGAAGTTAAAAGTAATAGCGGTGTATCGGAAACCGGCTGCACGTATATCAGGGAGCAAAAGCATATTCTGAGTGATAAAGCCTATGAAAATGCAAAAGGAGTATGCGAAAAATATAAAAAGGAGCTTCCCGAACAGTATGTGGGTCAGCTTATAAAAAATATTTACGAAAAGCACGAAATAATTTCACGCATTTATGGTGTTGACGGAATAGCAATGGATAAGCTTCAGATATATGACGGGAATTTTGATGCGGAGAAGTTTAAAAGCGGAGACTATGTTATTGCATCCTCCTATTCGGACGATGGAAACGGCAGGTATTATGATATAGGCGATAAGGTAACGATTGATTTTGGCGGCGGAAAAACAAAAGAATACGAGGTAATGGCTATCGGCGATATTGCCTACGCGCTTTCACCGCAGTATTCAAGTTTGCTCGATGTGTATTTTACCATGTATTCCGATGAATTTATTGCCCGGATCGGAGAGGTAAATGCCTTGAATATTGCATTTAACGCTAAGAACGGCGAATATGACAATATGGAAAAATGGGTTAAAGGTTATTGCGAAAACAGCGACCTTGATTACAAATCGCGTGAAACTTTTGCCGAGAGTTTTCGGGACGCACAAAATATGTATATTGTTATCGGCAGTATTTTAAGCTTTGTTCTGGGACTTATCGGGCTGCTCAATTTTATAAATTCGATGATTACCTCAATTTCTGCAAGACAACACGAATTTGCCGTGCTCCGCTCGATCGGAATGATGGGCAGGCAGCTTAAAAGAATGCTTATATGCGAGGGTGGCTGCTACGCGGTTGCTTCGTCATTTTTTACGCTGACATTGGGTAATGTGCTTAGTTACGTTTTTGTTTTGGCTCTGTCAAATCAGATGTGGTTTTTTACATACCGTCCTACGCTCATACCTCTGATTTTGACGCTCATAATGCTTTGCATAATTTCTGCGCTGATACCGATTATCTGCTATCATAAAATGTGCGGCAAGAGCATTGTGGAAGGTTTAAGATTGAGCGAGTAAAACAACAGGAAAATCACATGGCGGAGCGGATGCGGCGGCACAGATGTTTGTTATATCCGTCTGCCGATTGCGGGATTCCCTTTTTCTTTTAAAGCAAGGAAGGCAAAACATGATTTTGTAAAAGCCTTCCTTGCCTAAAGGAGCATTGCATATAAATGGTCAGGAAAGACAAATTATCAAGAAATAAATACCGTAAAATAAAATTATTTTGTATAAAAATATCAAAAAACTATTGCATCGTACATCAATGTACGGTGTATAATAAGACTGTTAGAGTCTCAGGGAGGATATTTATGAAGAAAAAACCTGATGAACGAAACAATTTCAAGCAATGTGTAATAATGTGTTTGCAGCTTGATATGCGGCTTTTTATAAAGAAATAAAAGAGGGAATATGGATAAGCAGGGCGTAAACAACCGCCCGATAAGAAAATATCGGACGGTTGTTTACGCTCCGTTTATTTTTCTTATAGGGCAGCTGAATGTGCGCCCTGTTTTTTTAACTCAAAACTATATCGCAGCACGAAATTTACCTAACAGAAAAGCAAAAGGGAATTTGGTTTACATCTGTAAACTGATGAAAATAATTAGAAAAAAATGGAAGAAATATTTACATTCCGGAAATATTATGATATAATTACAACAGTGAATCTTATATTTGCGCTATTGCAATGACGGGTGAAAGGGGTATATTCGTATGAAAAATTCAAACAATCTTCGATGGTTGGCGCATCAATCAAAATATAGCTTGAATATATTGTGTATTATTCCAGTGGTGTGTTTAGTCTCAAGTTTGTGCAATATTGGTATTTCTATGATATTCAAAGGGTATATGGACATAGCATCGGGGGTAAATTCAATAACATTTTTAAAAATGACGATATTTTCTCTTTCTGTAATAGTAGTATTTGCATTAACACAAATTGCATCATCTGTATTAGAGGGTTATAGCTACAGTAAAACGGAAAAAGGGTTAAGGATATCACTTACAGAGCAAATAGTCAGCAAACAATTGCTTAGAATTAATAAAATGCATACAGGTGAAATACAAAACAGACTAACCACCGATGTGGCTGAAATTGCTGGTTTTTACATACAGTTGTTCGGACAAATGACAGCGGTGTTTTTTACGTCTTTGTTCGCAATTATTTCACTGTTTATCCTAAATTGGAAGATTACATTGATTTTTTTAATAATTATTCCGTTATTGACAATGCTTATATCATTTTTTTCGCCTAAGCTTCAAACGGCGGCTGAAATTGATTCTGAGAATGAAGACGCTAACAGAAGTTACATGCAGGAAGTGCTGATGCTTCTGCCTTTGTACCAAGTATATTCTATGGGTAAAATTGTGGGGGAACACACACGTTCTCTTTACAATAAGAAAACCGCAAGTAAAGTAAAGCTTTCGTTTTTGGAAGGAAATTTCGGCTTTTTGAATAGCTTGATGAGTTTTGGTATTTTTATTATTACGAGTGCAGTAGGCGCTTATTTTGTAAAAACCGGTGAAAATACAGTAGGCGATTTGGTTGCAATGATACAACTCAGTAACTATATCATGCTGCCGCTGATAGAAGCCCCCAAAATGATTGCAATGTATAATAAAACAATCAACAGTGTAAAGCGTATTCGGGAAATTGAAGAAATGCAAAACAGAGATATGTTTAAAATGAAAGAATGTTTATCCTCCGGGATGGATTATATCAGGCTTAATCATCTTTCTTTTGAATATGATAAAGAAAAACCGATATTGGACGATATTAATGCAATATTCCCTAAGGGGAAAATAACAGGGATAATCGGAAAAAGCGGCAATGGAAAAAGTACATTAATAAAGCTTATACTTGGTCTTTATACACCGTCCCGAAATAATATGATTGAAATACGCAATGCAGAAACGGACGAAAATTATTATAATTATGAGGGGATTATATCATATGTCCCAAGTGATAATTTTGTATTCAGCGGAACGGTAAAGGATAATATATGTATGGGTGCTCCTTTTAATAAGGATAAATTTGACAGGGTTTGTAAGAATGCAAATATTGATAGTTTAGTCACTTCTTTCGATATGAGAGAAAATGAAAAAATAAACGAGGGCGGAACAAATTTATCAATGGGGCAAAAGCAGCGAATTGCAATTGCACGCGCATTATATTCGGAAACGTCTGTGATTATATTTGATGAGCCGACCGCTAATCTTGATTCGGAGTCGGTTAAACTGTTTGCGCAAATGATACAAAAATTTTCAAAGGATAAAATATGTATTCTTGTAACTCATGACAATGCAGTGGCTTCGGCTTGCGACAATGTCTATCGGTTGGAAAACAGGAAGTTAAGCATTGAAGAATTTGTATAAAGGAAATAACCGGGGCGCGAGTAACCGTCGGATCAGAAAATATCGGGCGGTTGTTTACGCTCCGTTTATTTTTCTTATAGGGCAGCTGAATGTGCGCCCCGGTTATCATCACACAATAACAATATAGCACAGCATGAAAACGGACGAATAACAGCAAAAAAAAACGTTCGGTTTACAATTGTAAACCGAACGCTTTTTTTATAACCGGCGAGAAATTGCCAAGAAATTGCCGAAAACGATGTGCTGTTGTTTTTCAATATCTGTCTTTTTTGAATTAAAATAGTTCTTGACTTATTTGATTCTTTGTGATATAATAGTTTCAAAAATATAAATAATAATAGAACTTAATTCTAAACAGGAGGGACAGTTTGTGGAGAATAAGCCATGTTTATCAACAATTCGCATGCAATACAATAATTTGACCAAAAAGGAAAAAATGCTGGCGGACTATATCTTAGAGCATTATGAGGAAATCCCCTCCATGCCGACGGCAGGCCTGGCTGAACGGGCAGGAGTGGTAAAATCGGTAATTGTGCGGCTCTGCCAAAGTCTGGGATTTAACGGCTATACCGAGTTTAAGCTTTCGCTTTCACGTGAACTTCTCCGCAATGAGCAGTTTCATTTTACCCCATATATTGAAAAAAACGACACATCGTCGGACATTTTCGATAAGGTGTTTGCCGCAAATGTTAAAACTTTGCACGATACTGCGGAGGCAATTGACCGAGAGCAGTTAAAAAAGGTTGTGGATGTACTTTCGGCGGCAAAGCATATCTATATTTACGGAGTCGGAACATCGGCAGGGATTGTGTGCGACTTTCAGTATCGCTTGATGCAGCTTGGTTTTACGGCATTTTGCTTTACCGATATTGTAAATATGAAGGTTTCCACACTTAATATTACAAATGAAGATGTTGCTGTCGGCATTTCCAACAGCGGCAGAACAATTGCAACGGTGGATTCTCTGAAATTTGCGCATGATAAGGGCGCAAAAACCATTTGTCTCACAAGCTACAGAGATAGTGAAATTGCAAAGTACAGTGATTATCCGATTGTAATTAAAACAGATGAAATTCAGTATCCGATTGAAGCGATTTCGGCACGGATTGCGCATATAAGCGTGCTGGACAGTATTGCCATTGCTCTTTCCGCAAGAAATTACGAGGATGCGGTGGAGCGCTCGGCAAGAACAAAAGATGTTATAGACAGTGTGAGGTATTAAGAGTGAGAAAAAAGCAATTTATTTTTTGGATTTTATTTTTAGCCTATACCTCTATTTATATTGCAAGGTTAAATCTCTCTATGGCGAGTCCCTCTTTAATTGCCGAAAATCGACTGGATGCAGCACAGGTTGGATTTTTGGGCAGTATATTTTCCACCGTTTACTCTGTCGGCAGATTATTAAACGGCGCGGCGAGCGACACCGTACCGCCGTGGAAGATGCTTGCGGCAGGGCTTGCCGCTGCGGGAATAAGTAATATTTTAATCGGATTTTTTCCGCCTTATGTCGGGATTTTTATACTTTGGATGACGAATGCCTACGCACAGTCTATGCTTTGGAGCTCAGTTTTAAGCGTGGTAACACGTCTTTTCGGAAAGACGGCAAAGAGAAAAATGTCGGTTATGGTGACATCGGTTGCGGTCGGAAACATTTTGGGAATTGTTCTGAATACTTGGTTTATTACAAGGCTCGGAGTATCATATGCATTTTTTCTGCCGGGCGCAATTACAATTTTTCTGTGTATTCTCACATTTTTTGCAACCCGAAAGATACCGCCTGCGGCACAGAAACAATCGGAGCATATGCCTTTTTTCTCACTGCTTCGGCAAAGAGAACTTTTGGAAATGATTTTCCCGGCGGCATTCCATGGGGTGATGAAAGAAAATATCAGTCTTTGGATGACGGTATTTATTGTAGACCGATATGCGGTGGATCTGAACACATCCTCCTATTATGTACTGCTGATTCCCATGATTGGGTTGGTCGGGCGTGTTCTTTATCCGATTGTATTCCGTGCATGCGGCGAGAAGGAGCATAAGGTTTCGGCAATCGGATTTTTTGTATGTGCACTGGCAGCTGCCGTCTTGTGGATAGGAAAGCCGGGGATTTTTGCAGCAGCTTTGTCGCTTGGGCTGATTTATACTGCGGTTTCGATGATAAATACATCATTTCTTTCCATTTATCCGCTGCACTATGCAAAAACCCATAATGAGGCGGCAGTGAGCGGAATTATGGATTTTGCCACATATCTCGGAGCAGGTATTTCCGGTGCTGTTTACGGCGTAGTGATAAAGCATTTCGGGTATACGCCGATGTTTCTGTCATGGACGGTAATTTCCGTGTTGTCATTAGTGATTTTAAAGTGTATTGCAGTAAAGAGCGATGAAATAAAAAAGGAGCATTGATAAAATGAAAGAAATAATTCAAAAATGGTACGAGTGTTTACATTTCCCGGAGGAGTACCGAAGTTCGTTTGAAACACTGCTGAATGAGACTGTGTTAGAGTCGTGCCTCATTGACGAATACCAAAGTACAGGGAATTTTCAGCAGGATTTTCTCATGAGTCTGTATTTTTGCGAGGAGGCGATGGCGGAATCGAAAAAGTGCGGCTTGCCGAATGATGTTTTTGAAAATACAATGTCCGATATTGTGGCGTGGACTAAGGCATATGAACAGGAGTATCACAAGCTTGGACTCTTTGAATATTCTTGGATTAGCTTAGGCTTGAAGCTCAGGCTTCATAAGCTTGGCAGACTGGAATTTATGCCGGCGGAAAATGAAGTTGAGGTACATGTTCCGGCAGGAGAACCGATTGATCCTAATCAATGTGAAGAGTCATTCCGATTGGCAGAGCAATTCTTTTCAAAATATTACCCCGATTTTTTGTACGATCATTATTGTATTCATTCATGGCTGTTAGATGATACGCTCGCAAGGTTCCTAAAGCCGGATTCCAATATTCTGCGCTTTTCCGATATGTTTCAAAAGAGAGAAAAAGACGAAAACTATTCTGCTTTGCGTTACGTTTTTGGCTGGAATGCGACAAAAGAAAATCTGAAAAGCTACATTCCCAAAAATCATTTTATGCAAGGACTTTACGATTATGTTTTAAATGACGGAAAGCTATATGCTGTCCGCGGAATAAGAAAACGGGAGGTAAAATAAGATGAAACTTGTAACTTTTAATTTAAGCTGCGATTGGAACAGCTGCGACGGAATTAATTCGTTTGTACACCGTGCAGGCATGATTTATGACAAAATAAATGAAGAAATGCCGGAGGTGATTGCATTCCAGGAGGTGATTCCGAAAAGCTTGGATTTTCTGAAACGGATTTGCCCGGAATATGATTTTTACGGTCAGTTTCGGTCGGAAAATTTTGACGGAGAGGGACTCTATACCGCGGTCAGACGTGATATTTATGATGTGACTGCATTCGAGGCTTTTTGGCTTAGTGATAAGCCGTATGAGCCGGGCTCAAGATTTTCGGAGCAGAGCGAGTGTCCTCGTGTATGTATTCTGACGGATATTCGGAATCGGACAAACGGATTCAGAATGAGACTTATGAATGTTCATTTGGATCATATATCCGATCATGCAAGATTTTTGGGAATCAGGTGCGCGCTTCAAAAGGCAGAGGAATATCAAAAGAAAAATCCCATCCCTTTGGTAGTTTTGGGTGATTTTAACGCACTGCCGGGAAGCGAGCCGATTTGCGCCTGCGAGGAATTCGGACTGACAGACGCGGCAAAAAATCAAAAGTGCACTTTTCATGAATTCGGGAAAAGAGAAGAAAAGCTTGATTATATTTTCCTTTCCGAAGAGCTGAAAAGCAGCGAAAGCTTTGTATGGACGGATACCCGGTGCGGAGTTTATCTGTCCGACCATTATCCGACGGGGATTTTGTTAGAGGAGAAAATAAAATGAAAAATGAAGAAATTTTAAAGACGCTGACCGATGAGGATTTGGCAGGACAGGTTTTATGCTACGATATTTACGATCATGACGATCCGCAAAAGGTGGAAGAAATTATAAAAGAAATCCGACCCGGAGCGATTTATCTTTCACAGATGACATATGAAAAGATAAAAATGTATACCGAAATGGCAAACAGATATACAAAGCTTCCGGTCAGTGTGATGACAGATATAGAATTCGGACCGGGGGAAAATCTTCCGGATTTGCCGGTAATGCCGAATCCGATGGCATGGTCGGCATGCGATGACCCGGGTCTGGTGGAGGAGGCAGCTGAGCTGTGCGCAAAGATCAGCCGTCTGCACGGATTTTCGTGGACGCTTTCACCGGTGATTGATATTAACATGAATTTTCAGAATCCGCTGGTAAATATCCGCTCGGCATCGGACAGTGCCGAGCAGGTGTATCGGATTATGAGCGCTTTTCTGCGCGGAATTCAGAAAAACGGATACATGGCGGCAACGCTGAAGCATTTCCCGGGAGACGGTGTAGACGATAGAAATCAGCATTTTTGCACAACGGTTAATTCTCTTTCCATGGAGGAGTGGAGAAAAACTTTCGGAAGCGTATATCAGCGAATGATTCGCGACGGTGCGGCATCGGTGATGTGCGCGCATATTGCACTCCCGGCATACAAAAATGACAGTGACGAATACGGAGGAATTCCCTGCGCTCTCAGCAAGCCTTTGATGATAGACTTATTAAAAGGCGAGTTGGGCTTTGACGGCTGTATAATTTCGGATGCGATGAGTATGGTCGGTTCGGCGTCGCGTGTGGACTTGGACAAGCTTGCGCTGAGCTTTTTAAACTGCGGCGGAGATATGGTTCTGTTTAACGAACCTGAGGATCATGAACGTTTGCTGAAGGCACTCAGCAGCGGAAGCTTAAGCCGTGAGCGGCTTTCGGACGCGGCAGACCGCGTGATTGAGCTTAAGAAAAAAGCTCGCTTGTTTGAAAATCAGGATAAGATTGCCGAGGAAATCGGAGAAACAAAAGAAGCGCTGATACAAAAATTAAATGCGGTTTCGGAAAAAATTGCGGACCGCAGTATTAAATTTGTGCGTGATTTTCAGAATATTCTGCCGATTTGCCCAAAACCCGATGCAAAATTCCTGTGCGTAAATCTTTCTGATGATGCGAATATTGACCCCACGCCGATTGCGGAGGAGCTGAGAAAGCGCGGCTATCGGGCGGACATCAGTGAAACCAAGGGGCATTCCGAGCTGAATCGGATTATGCATGATTACGATTATATTTTAGTCAATTATTTCACTGCCGGAACACACGGCGGAACAATGCGGATTGGGTGGGACAAAATCAGTGTATTTTGGCGCGGTTATCTGTTAAAACATCCGGGACTGGTGGTTTCATTTTTCGGAGACCCGTATAAGCTTTACGATTTCCCGTTTGTAAAAACCTGTGTTAATACATTTTCCTGCCAGGAAAGCTCCATGCGTGCATTTGTCCGCGTGCTTTTGGGAGAAAAGCCTATGACGGCAAAAAATCCGGTTTCACTAAAGGGATTTTTCAAAAGAGAAACACTCTGATTTGGATTTTTTTGAAAAAATGTCATAATGTATTGACATGTGTCAGCTTATGTGATACAATATTCAGGTAATTAAATATAACCCGTGGAGGCTTCAGGGATAACAACCGGAAGCGTAGGGAACTTCGGAGAACCTCATTAGATTGAGTGCCGAAGGGGCAAGGCGAAAGCTGAAACTCTCAGGCAAAAGGACGAAGATGATATTTTTATCGCCTTTTTTGAAGTTGCCGCTCGGGTTGGCAACTTTTTTATTTTAGGAGGATGAAAAATGGATGTGTTGAATCAAATTCTAAACAAGATTGACGGATATGTGTGGGGTGTGCCGCTTATCGTCCTCATTCTTGCAGTAGGACTGCTGCTTTCTTTAAGAACAGGCTTTGTTCAGGTGAAGCATTTGCCGAAAGCTCTTCGCTATATGCTTCAGAATGAAAAAGACGGCGAGGGAGATGTAACAAGCTTCGGTGCACTTTGTACTGCACTTTCGGCTACAATCGGAACAGGTAATATTGTCGGAGTTGCAACCGCGATTGCGGCAGGCGGCCCGGGAGCGTTGTTCTGGATGGAGTTTGCCGCATTTTTGGGCATGGCTACAAAATATGCCGAGGGTCTTTTGGCAGTTAAGTACAGAGAAATCGACTCTGACGGAAAAGTTTTGGGCGGACCTTTCTATTATATAGAAAAGGGTATGGGCGCAAACTGGAAATGGCTTGCGAAATTGTTTGCAATTTTCGGCATGCTTGTCGGAATTCTCGGTATCGGTACAATGACGCAGATTAACGGAATCACGGCTGCGGTTCAAAACTTTTTTGACCCCGATAAAGCAATGGTTGTTTTCAGTCTGGGTGAAAAAGCATATGCATGGCCGACAATTATTTCGGGCATACTTGTAACGCTCTTTGCCGCGCTGGTTATTATCGGAGGAATAAAGAGAATTGCGAAGGTTTCGGAGGTTGTTGTTCCCTTTATGGCGGTTGTGTACTTTGCATGCGGAATTATTCTGATTGCGACAAACATTACAAAGATTCCCGGTGCGATTGTATTGGTTGTTAAGAGTGCGTTCTGTCCGCAGGCGGTATTCGGCGGAGCAATCGGTATTACTATGAAAGCTG
>CAKSFY010000022.1 GCA_934454035.1 uncultured Clostridia bacterium
TACGCAAGAGGCAGAATAATCGGGGATTACAGACGTGTTGCACTTTACGGAATGGATTTTCTTATTGAAAAAAGAAAAGAAGACAAAAAGAGAATCGGAGAAGGTGATATGACCGAAGAGAGAATTCATCTTCTGGAGGATATTGCAAAACAACTGGAATTTATGGAACAGCTCAAAACCATGGCGGCAGAGTACGGCTGCGATATTTCAAGACCTGCCGAAAATGCTTATGAAGCAATTCAGTGGCTTTATTTCGGATATCTGGGAGCTGTAAAGGAGCAAAACGGAGCTGCAAACAGTATCGGCAGAATATCACAGTTTATCGACATTTATATTGAAAGAGATATGAAAGAGGAAACTCTTGACGAAAAGCATGCGCAAGAACTTATTGATGATTTGGTATTAAAGATGAGATTGGTTCGCCATTTGAGAACACCGGAATACAATGAGCTTTTTGCCGGTGATCCGGTGTGGGTAACATGCTCGCTGGCAGGAGCCGGTGAGGACGGCAGATGCATGGTTACAAAAACCTGCTACAGATTCTTAAATACTTTATATAATCTCGGACCGAGCGCGGAGCCGAATCTGACAGTATTATGGTCGGAAAAACTCCCGGAAAGCTTTAAAAAATTCTGCGCAAAGGTGTCTATAGATACAGATTCTATTCAGTATGAAAATGATGATGTTATGCGTAAAACATTCGGCGATGATTATTCGATTGCTTGCTGTGTATCGGCAATGAAAACCGGCAAGCAAATGCAGTTCTTCGGAGCAAGATGTAACCTTGCAAAGGTTCTTTTAATGGCATTAAACGGCGGAAAAGACGAGGTTTACGGAACGCAGATTGCGCCTGAGGGAAAAGTATTTGAGGAAAAAGTACTTGATTTTGAAGAGGTTTACTCAGCATTTAAATCATATGCCGCATGGATGGCAAAACTGTATGTAAATACTATGAATATCATCCATTATATGCACGACAAATATGCTTATGAGCGTCTTATGATGGCATTGCATGATGCAGAACCGGAAAGACTTATGGCATTCGGAATAAGCGGCTTGAGCGTGCTTGCGGACAGTTTGAGTGCGATTAAGTATGCAAAGGTTACGCCGATCAAAGATGAAAGAGGAATAATTACAGAATTTAAAACTGAGGGTGATTTCCCGAAATATGGAAATGATGATGACAGAGCAGATGAGATAGTTAAAGAAATAACTGAATTTTTCTATTCCGAGCTTTGCAAGACAAAAGCATACAGAAATGCTAAACATACACTGTCGCTTTTGACAATCACATCAAATGTTATGTACGGCAAAAAGACCGGTTCAACTCCTGACGGAAGAAAGGCAGGAGAAGCATTTGCGCCCGGTGCAAATCCTATGCACGGCAGAGATAAAGAGGGTGCGGTGGCATCGCTTAATTCCGTGGCAAAAATAGACTATGGCTGCTGCCGCGACGGAATTTCAAACACATTCTCAATCACACCGGATGCACTCGGCACAGAAGAGGACAGATGCGAAAATCTTGTTAGCCTTTTGGATGGATATTTTGCACAGGATGCACACCACTTAAATGTAAATGTTTTGAACAGACAAAAACTTATTGATGCTATGAATGACCCGACTCTCTATCCGTCGCTTACAATTCGCGTGAGCGGATATGCGGTCAACTTCAATAAATTGACAAAAGATAAACAATTGGAGGTTATCTCGAGAACATTCCATACAAAGATGTAATAAATTGGGAGTGAGCGGAATGTATGGAGTAATCCATTCTTATGAAAGTCTCGCAGCAGTGGACGGCAAAGGATTGCGTTACGCAGTCTTTTTTGCCGGTTGTCCGCTTCGGTGTATTTATTGCCATAATCCGGATACATGGGTTATGGATGGAACTAAAGTAACCGTTTCCGAACTTGTGGGAAAGCTTTCAAGGTACAGAACATATTTTAAAGATAAAGGCGGAGCAACATTTTCAGGAGGAGAGCCGCTTTTGCAGGCAGAATTCATTGCGGAAATGATTGAACCGCTTCGTGAAAAAGGTATAAAGTACGCAATAGATACCTCCGGTGCGGTTGAGCTTTCCGAAAGTGTTAAAAAGGTTTTAGACAATGCCCAGACGGTTATTTTGGATTTAAAATTCTGGGATGATGAGAGCTACAGAAAATATACCGGAGGCACAATTGAGAGAACTCTGAAAATTCTTTCATATCTTGACGAAAAGAATATAAACACCTGGGTAAGGACAGTAGTTGTTCCGGGCATAAATGATTCCGAAGAATACATGGATAAATATTTATCACTGCTTACCGGACGCGAATGTATAGAAAAATATGAGTTGCTGCCGTTTCACACGATGGGTTTCTTTAAATATGAAAAGCTCGGGATAGAAAATCCGTTAATCGGAACTGAGGCACTTAGCGGTGTTGACGGACTGCAAAGGTATGTGAATGGCGTACTGTTCGGATAAAGCTTTTTACGGAGGAATAAAAATGGATTTTTCTAAGGATTTGTTCAGATATTACGGAGAAAAAGGCGAATCGCTCGAAAGGCGCATAATGAGACCTCCGGAGCTTAAATATATTGCATTGCTGAGAAAGGCACAAAATTGCAGGCATAAAGCTTTGAGGATGATTTATACGATTAGGTTAAAGCGTATGTCTTACAGGACCGGTATACAGATTCCTGCCCGTACAAAAATAGGAGAAGGCTTTTATATAGGTCACAGCGGAAGGGTGATAATACACCCCGATGCAGAACTCGGCAACAATATTAATGTCGGAACGGGAATTACAATCGGCGCAGAAAACAGAGGAAAAAGAAAAGGTGCACCGGTAATCGGCAATCGATGCTGGATAGGTACAAACGCAGTTGTTGTCGGAAATATCAAAATCGGAGATGATGTCCTGATTGCACCGCTGTCATATGTTAATTTTGACGTGCCGTCACATTCCGTCGTTATCGGAAACCCCGGAAAAATAATAAAAAAGGATAATGCTACACTCGATTATATCTGCAATTGTATATAAATTTCGACAAATTCAGCAAAAAAGGTTGACATAAATGCTTTTATGTGATAGAATAAAAAAAGAAATGAATATGTGGGTAAACCTATTGAAAGATAGGGACACAAAGCTGAGTGTCTAAGGCAGATATGCTATGATTGACTGGCCGCAATGATTGATTTATTCAATTTTTGCGGCTTTTTTATTATCAGACGGAGGATAAAAAGATGGAGCGGCACGGATTGAAAATTAAGCGCAATTTAATATCGGGCGTGATATATCAGGTCGTTTTAATAGCGCTGAGCTTTCTTTTGCCGAGACTTTATCTTGAAAATTTCGGCTCTGAGGTCAACGGCGTGCTTTCCACAATAAAACAGATTTTCACATATATGTGTCTTTTGGAGGCAGGAGTGGGGCTTGCGACAACGCAGGCACTTTATAAGCCGATTGCAGGAGGAAATTACAAAAGTGCAAGCGAAATTCTATCCGCCACAAACAAATATTATTGCCGAACCGGAATTATTTATTCCGTACTGGTATTGATTGTAGCTGCGATTTATGCTTTTGTGATTCCTACCGGCATAGAAAGCCCGATTTTATTTGCAATAGTGATTCTGAATGCAATTCCGGCGCTGTTCAGTTATTTTGTTCAGGCAAAATACAGAATTTTGATGGAGGTAGACGGCAGAAAATATGTTATTAATAATGCAGAAACAGTATTGCAGCTTGTATCGAATGTTTGTAAAATTGCGGTTCTCCTTTTAACGGACAGTCTTATATTAATTCAGCTTGTATATTGTATTTTGGCAATTTTACAGCTCGGATATCTTTATATATACGCAAAGAAAAGATACAGTTGGATAAATTTAAACGCGGTACCTAATTATGCGGCAATTTCACAAAAAGAATCAGTTTTGATTCATCAGATTTCGGCAATGGTATTTAACAATACCGACATTATTCTGCTTTCGTTTTTGTGTGACTTTAAGGTTGTCAGTATATATTCGATTTATAACATTTTCTTTTCGCAGATTCAGTCGTTCATAACGAGTATAATATCCGGCTTCAGCTTCGCACTCGGTCAGCTTTTTCATGCCGATACGCCTAAATTCAAAAGGTACTATAATGTTTATGAAACATTCTACATAATGGGCACGTTTATAATTTATACGCTTATGGCGGTATTTCTGCTTCCTGTTATACAGATTTACACAAGCGGAATAAATGATGCCGATTATACGAATGTGCCGTTGGTTTTCCTTTTCGTACTTATGAATCTTTTGGCTAACGGGAAGCTTCCGTCAAATCATGTGCTTGAATATTCGGGCAAATTTAAGGAGACGCGTTCGCATGCGGTTATAGAAATGTCAATAAATATCTTGGTGTCGGTTGCAGCAATATTGAAATGGGGAATTTGCGGCGCGATTATTGGGACAATTACGGCACTTTTATTCAGAGGAATTGCTATGATTTATTATTCAAACCGTGTAATTTTGAAAAGGAATATGTTTAATACATTTAAACTGTGGCTTATTGACGGAGCGGTTTTTGCATTTGTGATGATTATATTTTTTGTTGATCATTTCAGTGGAGTTTCATTCGGGAAGCTTGTGTTAAAAGGCATTATTCATTCTGTCTGGATAACGGGATTGTATATATCGGTTAATTGCATTTTTTGCCGGGCGGCATTTCGAGATTTTGTTAAACTCTTAAAAAGGGAGGAAACACTGTGAGTATTCCGAAGGTAATTCATTATTGCTGGTTCGGTAAAAAGGAACTGCCGGGCATGGCAAAAAAGTGTATTAAAAGCTGGCAAAAATATTGTCCCGGTTATGAGATAATATGTTGGAATGAGGATAATTTTGATATTAATTGCAACCGGTATGTTAAGCAAGCGTATGACGCAAAAAAATGGGCATTTGTAAGTGATTATGTACGTTTGTTTGTAATATATCAATACGGCGGATTGTATTTTGATACCGATGTTGAATTGATTAAACCTATTGAACCGCTTATTCAAAACGGCGGTTTTATGGGATATGATGAAAAGGGTGTTATTTCAACGGGATTGGGTTTTGCTGCTGAGGCTGGGAATGAAGTAATCGGCGAACTTATTAAGGATTACGGCGGTATATCATTTTTGCTGCCGGACGGTACTTTTGATTTGACACCGTGTCCCGACAGAAATGCAAAAGCATTTGAAAGACTTGGGGTAACGAAGGGCACGAGCGAGATTAAAGGAATAAAGATTTTGACGGGTGATTATCTCTGCCCGATGAATTTTTATACAGGCAAAATAAAAAAGACAAAAAACACATATTCGATACATCATTATTGTGCTTCGTGGCTGACGCCGACAGCGAAGCGTACAACATTTATAAAAAGAATTATCGGTGTAAAAATGTATGATAAGCTTTACGGAAAGTTTTTGCATAAATTCAGTTGGTTGGAGTGGTGAAAATGCCGGAGAGGGTGTTAAAAAATATAAATGAAAAAATATTGCCGCAATGGAGAGTTTGTTTTTTTACGGCTTTAATTATAGGGCTTGCGGCTCATTTATACAAATTAATAAATTGGCTGCCTAATTGGGATTCGATTGTTTTTCGGTATGATTCGCAAAATATGCTGAGACTCGGCAGATGGCTTCTGGGGCTTGTATGTATGCCGACATCGTATTATGATTTGCCGTGGATTAACGGACTTTTTGCTGTTATATTTCATTCGGTCGGAGCGGTTTGTATTTGCCGGATATTCGATATAAAAAAATATATAACCGCGGCTCTTATCGGTGCGGTGGTGATAACATTTCCGACGGTTACCTCGGTAATGATATACAGCTATGTTGCTGACGGGTATGCGGCTTCGTTTATGCTTGCGTGCCTTGCGGCGGTATTTATGACAAAGGATAAGCCGGAATATATTCTTTCATCAATTTTGATTATGATGTCGGCAGGCATATATCAGGCATATATAACAGTTACCGTAACACTTGTTTTGATTTATCTGATTGATGAACTGATTTTCAAAAAAGAAAGTGCCCGGCAGTTGGGAAAAAAGACATTAAAATGTGCCGGGGCAGGGATTCTCGGGGTGACTCTTTATTACATCGCAATGCTTGTACTTTTAAAAATCACAGGCGAGACTTTGCTTGAATATCAGGGCGTCAATTCGGCAGTATCAGCGTCCGATATTGATATAATGAGTTCACTGTATGTCGTTAAACACACTTTTATCGGGTATTTTTTCGATTTTTCACGCGGAATAAATGCTTTTCCGATAATAAACTGTATTGTGTTTATATTAATTACAATATTTTACATTATAAATATTGCAGCGAAAAAAACATACAAGAATATCGGTAAAATACTTCTTTTGGCGGCATATATATTTCTTTTGCCGATCGGAGCGGCAATTTTGGCATTTATCAATAGTGAAATAGATTATCATAATCTTATGAAAATGGGATATTGCACATTTTATATTATGTTTATTCTTATTTATGAACGTACTGATTTTGGCGGTTATTCAAAAAATGCCGTGAAATCGTGGACAGTACTCGGCATAGGTGCAATACTTGCTTTCAATCAGATTATTATTGCGAATGTCAGCTATCACAAGCTGCAAATGTCGTATGAAAAATCTATGGGGACGCTTATAAGAATTGCCGACAGAATTGAGCAAACAGACGGCTCTGAGAATTGCGGCGAAATTTTGGTTATCGGCAGTTTGCCGGGGAGCAGAGCATACAGTGATGAGCTTCCGCCCGATATTACAGGCACAACAGACGGATATATATTGAGATTTGATGATGAAGTTGTGGGACAGAGTGTCATGTGCAGCGCAGTTAACGACTATTGCGGAAAAAATTACGGCTTTATTTTCGGGGACGAAAAGAAAGCAATGATGGAAAAAGAGGAAATTAAGAATATGAACGAATGGCCGGGAAATAATTCTGTTTCCGTAGTAGACGGTATTATTGTTATAAAGCTTGGCGCAGAGGGTGAGTGATACAATGATTTATTGCTGTGCAGATGATTTCGGAATGTCGGAGGAAAGCTGCGGAAGAATCAGGGAGTGTATAAAATACGGAGCGTTAAATAAAGTAAGCGTTTTCCCGAATACTGCAATACAGGATATTGATTTACCGAAAGTGACATTGAGTGTTCATTTAAATCTTGTCGAGGGAAAGCCGGTTTCGAATCCGGAAGAATTACCGCTTCTTACAGATGACAGAGGGTATTTTAAACATTCGTTTACAGGATTGTTGCTTTTATCTCTTTCGTCCTGTAAGGATGATTTAAAAAAACAGATTTATTCGGAAATAAAAAATCAAATTAAAAGATGCAAAGCCATGGGAATGAAATGCGAGGCAATTGACAGTCATCAGCACACACATATGATACCGCTGATATTTTCTGAATTGCTTAAAGCATGTGGTGAAGAGGGTATTGAATATATTAGAATTCCGTCCGAGCCGCTTTTGCCTTATGTGCTCTCACCGAGTTTATATTTATCATACAGACCGATTAATATAATCAAGCAATGGCTTTTAAAAATATTCGCTCTTATTAATAAAAAAGGCTTGAAAAAATCCGGTATAAAAACAGCTCTTTTTATGGGGGTTTTGTTTTCGGGAAGAATGGATAAAAAAAGAGTAATGAAGGTTTTGCCTTATTATTTAAAGCTTGCGGAAAAGAAAAATACGGATATAGAGCTTCTTTTTCATCCGGGCTATGCAAATCGGGGCGAAAATGTAATGGATAAAGAAAAAAAGGGGTTTAATAAATTCTATTTTTCACAAGGGCGTAGGATTGAATTTGAAGCGCTGAAAGAGATAAAGTTGCAGAACTGAAGTGAAGGGAGAAAATTGTTATGCCGTATCTTGAACATGAAAAGGTTGATGAAAAAACAAGGGTCAGACTGGAGTCTCTTATTGAAAAATCATATGCAGGCTATTGGAAAAAGAAAAGATTGTTTGATATATTTTTTGCAACACTTATACTTCTGTTTTTTCTTCCGCTTATGATTGTTATAGCGGTTGTTATCTATATTGACGACCCGACCGCAAGTCCGATATATAAACAAATCAGAGTAGGCAGACACGGCAGGGAGTTTTGCATGTATAAGTTCAGAACAATGCATGCTTCGGCGGATACAAAAATAGACGAGCTGGCAGGACAAAACGAAATGGACGGACCGGTATTCAAAATGAAAGAAGACCCGAGAATCACCGGGGTAGGTAAATTTTTAAGGAAAGTATCTTTGGATGAGCTGATGCAGTTTTTTAATGTTTTAAAAGGAGATATGTCGCTTGTTGGACCGAGACCTCCGCTGCCGAGAGAGGTAAAGTATTATACGGATTATCAAAAGCTGAGACTTCTTGTTACTCCGGGAATAACATGCACGTGGCAGATTTCACGCAACAGAAATGATATTCCGTTTGAGGATTGGGTTGAGATGGATTTGGAATACATACAACACAGAACTTTTATGAACGATATTAAAATAATGCTCAAAACGCCGATTGTGATGCTGTCGGCAACAGGAAGATAGGAGAGAAAAAATGAAAGTGGCAATGATAGGGCATAAGGTTGTGCCGTCAAGGCGCGGTGGAATAGAAAATGTACTGACTTCCATGTGCCCGATATTGGTTGAAATGGGTGCGGAAGTAACCTGTTACAACCGCTCCTCAGATAAGCCGGAAACAGAATATGCGGCACTTGTTAAAAAAAGTGAGTATAAAGGTGTCAGACTTAAAAATGCACCGACTCTAAAAAAACGCGGTGCGTCAGCAATGATTGCCTCATTTACGGCGGCAATATGCGCTGCATTTTCAAAATATGATATTGTGCATTTTCATGCAGAGGGACCTTGCGCGGCAATGCGTATTCCGAAATTATTCGGAAAAAAATGCATTGCAACAGTGCACGGATTGGATTGGCAGCGCGAAAAATGGGGTAAAGGCTTTGCTTCAAAATATATAAAATTCGGAGAAAGAACTCTCGCTGCTTGTGCTGATGAAATTATTGTTTTGTCAGAAAGCGCACGTGATTATTTTAAAAAGACATATAACCGTGAAACCGTCATAATTCCGAACGGGATTGACAGACCGGTAAGGAGAAAGGCTAATAAAATAACGGACATTTTCGGGTTATCAAAAGATGATTATATTTGCACGGTTTCAAGACTTACTGCGGAAAAGGGAATTCACTATCTGATAGATGCATATAACAAAGTTAAACCGGATAAAAAACTTGTTATTGCCGGCGACACAAGCGATACGGATGAATATGTAAAGCTTTTGAAAGATAAAGCAGCAGGAAATCCCAATATTATCTTTACGGGATTCATATCGGGACAAATACTGGATGAGATTTATTCCAATGCATATGCAGTCTGTTTGCCGTCTGACCTTGAGGGAATGTCGATTAGCCTTTTGGAAGCACTTGCATACAAAAATGCACTTTTGTGCTCGGACATTCCGGAAAATTCGTCGGTAGCCGAGGAGCATGCAATATATTTTAAAAAAGGCAGCGTTGATGATTTGGCGGATAAGCTGAAACTTATATGTACAGACAATAATCTTGCCGAAAATCTGAAAAAGGATTGTGATGAGTTTATATTGAATAAATACAGCCGAAGGGCTTGCGCATATTCCACTTTTAAATTATATGAAGCAGTCTTAGAAAATAAAAGAGAGGGCGGGCAAGATGAGTAAAATTAAAGATGAAATTATCGGAAATGAAGAACTTGAAAATCAGCAAAAAAAGATAAAAGAACATCTTAAGCAGGCTGTGCCTGAGGAAGTCTATGAAAAATGGATTGAGTATTTCGAATTTGAGAAAATCGACCGTAAAAAAATTGTTATCGGATATTACGGTGAAGAATCGCTGAAAGAATTTAAAAAAAATTATAAGGAGCTTGTCTGGATTCAAATCTGCGCCGTTTGCGGATATTCAAAGAAATTGAAAATCTGCAAGAGAAAGCTGAAAACCCCGAAAATAAAAACAGGCAGGAAAAGGTTTGCAGCGGCAAAATGGTACGGATTGAGCGTTATTTTTGCGATAATTACCGTCTCAGCTGCGATGCTTGCAGGAAATTATCTTGTAAACAGAAGCTTTAAAGAAAATTTTTACAGTGTAAGCAGCTTAAAAGTAAATAATGAAATCAGGATTATTCAAATTTCCGATTTGCATAATTGCAAATTCGGGAGCAATAATATTAAGCTTGTATCAAGGATTGAAAAACTGAAACCGGATGTAATTTTGCTTACCGGCGATTGCATAGATTCTTCCGATTCGTCGGAGGACAGCATTGTTAATTTGTGTTCACAGCTTACAAAATCTGCACCTGTTTATTATATATACGGAAATAATGAGGAAGAAAGATATTACGATGTTCCGCTCATGCAGGAAGCCTTGGATAAAAAATACGGATTTAATGACGATAACAGAGATCCGTCAAAACTGACTGCACAAAAGGATGTGCTTGAAAAAAGCCTTGAGGCATGCGGAGTTAAAGTTCTGAAAAATTCAATGGCTACAATCACTGTCGGCGAAACCGATGTTGATATTTTCGGAGTGCTCACTTCAAATCCGTCATCTTTTTGGTCTTATGCCGGTGACAGCTTTGATAAGTATTTGTATAATAACACGAATAATCTTAAGATTACGGCAGTGCATGAGCCTGTTGTGTTTGAAGTATACAATCCCGATACATGGGGCGATGTGCTGGTATCGGGACATACGCACGGCGGTGTGGCACGGCTCCCGGTACTTGGCGGTGCATATACCCATGAGGGAGGCATTCTGCCGGAGAAAAAAGGAAGTCTTGTATATGGACGATATGATGTTTCGGGCAGTCCGCTTATTGTAAGTTCGGGACTTGCCAACAATAATATTTTGCGGATTAATAATAAGCCTGAACTTGTTATTATAGATGTAAACAAATTCTAATCGGAAAGGAATGGATAAAATGTACATTTCACTTTTGAGAAAGGCATTTGCCGCAATTATCGTGATAATACTTTTAGGCGGATTTATACGTATATATTTTCGTTCAAAAAATGTTACGAAGAATCATTTGAGTACGATTTTTCGCAGCACAAAATATATTCAGGCATGGATTTTGGCAGTTACACTATTGTTTACCTGCTGCTTCGGGTTGATTAACCATATCCGCTCCAAGCAATCTTCCTATGCTGTAATATCGCTGAATTATTCGGAAGCCTCGCAGGCACTGAATTCAAACGGGACACGGTATAACATGGCGGAAATTACATGCGATGAAGTAATCGAAAAGGCGATTGAAAAAGGCGCATTCGAAAATGTTACCGCAAATGATTTAAAAAAATGCATTTCGGTTTATCCGTATGTCCAGGGAGATGTCGGTGATGAATCTCAGTATCATATTTCAACCGAATTCGTCATTGAATATCATGCGTCACAAAAGACTCAGCACTTGGATGCCGAAAACGTTATCAAGCTGATTACAAGTGCATATAAGGAATATTATGTAGCTAAGTATACTGATAATTTTAAGCTTTATGAAAAAGGCGAAAAGCCGGATTACAGCAGAATGGAGTATATGGATATTGTTTCGTACTTTGATAAAGAAGCGGCGGAAATACTTAATTATTTATACGGAATGGCGGAAAAAGGTTCAAGCTTTGTTTCAAAAGATAATGCCACATTTAATTCCGTGGCAGGAAAAGTATTTCAGTTTAAGCAAACACAGATTGAACAGAATTTGAAATCATTGGTTCTCCAAAAAGGGATTGTACGCAATAAGGCGGAATATATCGACAGATTGTCTTATCAGAACACAAATACGGATTTTGACCGCAGAAAAAATGCAATATCGTTTGATTTATGCAATCAGGCTATATCAATGTATTCCGAGGAAATGACAAGGGTGGTTTTGGTTCCGACGTGGGATGAATCAGGAAAATACTATATGGGAAGAACAAAAGTCGGTATTGACGAGCTGTCGGTTAAAGCCACAGGTTTCAGTAACAGCGTTGCGTCAAATGAAAAAGAGATTCTTGATAACAATCTGATTATAAATAAAATGGAAAATTCGGCAGGTGATGCGGCTGCATATGAAGCGGCAGACACGCTTGTTACCGATATAGATAACAGTATTGATTCGTTTACAAGAGAAGCAATTGCAATCGGCAGGGAGTATTCAAACTACAAAATGAACCAGTGCATTGCGGTTAGTATTTCGGGTAATTCACTTGTCGGCGAAGCAAAAACGGATATAGTATTTGCTCTGCTTGCTTATGCGGCGGTTTTGATTTGGTCGGTTTCCAAAAAGATTCCGAAAGAACCGGAAAACTACAGGGAGGATTAATAGTATGAAAGGCTTTCAAATATCAAAATATATCAAAAAAATCTTACCCTTTATATTAATTTTCTGCGTTTTGGCAACATATGCAATTCATCTTAAATTAAAGGCGTCAAATACGTATGTAGCCTCGGAAGTAATTCATTATAACGATGAACAGGCAGAAAAAGGGAAAACACCTACCGGAGATAAGCTGGATGTAAACGAAATAAAATCCTCTGCGGTTTTGTCAAAGGTTGTTGAAAGAATGGGGCTTACCGGAATTTATTCGGTGGACAGTCTTATTTCAAGAGTAAATATAACTCCGCTGCCGGACAGCGATAAACTTGCACAAAAGGAAGCAAAGCTTGAAGACGGTGAGGAATATGTCTATGAGCCGAGTACCTATATAGTATCATTCACAGCTGCAAATAATGAAGGCTCAGGGTTTGCAAGAACCGTAATAGATGAAATTCTGGACGTTTATTTTTCGGAATACAGCCGTAAATATGTTAATATAGCGCCTGCAAATAATACAATCGACAATTTAAACAGTGCCGATTATGATTATATTGAAATGATGGAGCTTATTGATAAAAATATTGATGATACGCTTCAGACACTTTATCAGAGAACGGAACAGAATTCATATTTCCGTTCCACCGAAACAGGACGGTCGTTCAGCGATTTGGCAGATGATTTCAATTATATACGCTCTGTGGAAGTATCATCGCTGTTTTCGAAAATTTATAAGTATCAGGTCACGAAAAATAAATCGGTATTGCTATCCGATTATGCGACCAGAATTGACAATAATAATATTTCCAATGAAAAAGAATCAAGTATTGTTAATGATGTTGTGACGGTTATAAATGCTTATGTGGAGAAAATGCGTGAATCCGGGAATACAAATATATCGTATGAATATATTCTTGATAATGTCCACGAACGCAATCTTGTCGATTCGGACGGGAATCCGATAGCAGCCGGAGATCAGACCGTAACCTATGACGAACTGATTTATAACTGGAGAGACCATAACGAAACAAAGGAACATTCTATTATCGATACGGCTTACAGCCAGTATATTATAGATACGTTCCAAAGATGTACCGGTGCGTGCACCGAAGCGGAGTGTGCCTCCTCAGGAGTCACCTGTACAGAATTGCATAATGAATATTATCCGGATATAAAAGCGGAAATAGAGTCCGGAATTGATTCGCTGCTTGCAGAACTTACAAAGCTTTACGATACAACCACTAAAACAAATGATGAGTATAATGAATATCTCGGCGCCAGCTATATATCAGTTTTATCTTCATCGTCGGTTAAGCCAAGCGTTAATGTAAATCTTTATACACTGATTGCATTTTTCTTCCTTATAATTCTTTGCTGCGGCGGAGCAATTGTACTGGGCAGAATGAGTGATATTATAAACTATGTTATGTATACAGACCATATGACGGGACTTTTTAACAGAGCGTATTTTGATAAATATTTAAAGTCTATGGATAAAAAGCTGCTTGATGACGGAGTAGTATACTGTATGATTGATATTTCAAACCTGGTTGCAATAAATACGGAGCATTCACGCAATGCAGGCGATGAAGTAATAGCACTGTTTACACGACTTATAAAAGAGGTATTTTCAAAAACTGAATCGACGTTTATATATAACGGAAACGGCAGCTTTATAGTTACTCTTGCAAATTCGGATTATATTACGGCTGAGGACATTATTAAGCTTTTCGGATTAAGGCTTGAAGAAAGAGAAGAATTGCGTGATATAAAAATTGAGTACAGAGTAGGCATTGCGGAGGCGTTCCGCGGCGGTAAAACGGCAAGAGGATTGTTTGCGGATACAATAAAGGATAAAAAACAATACGTTTCTGATTTAATGGAAAAGGCTGATAATAAGTAAGAAGGGAGGCAAATGCATATGGAAAACAAATTTTTTGACACTGTAAAGGCATTTTACTTTATGTCGGTTGCAGTGCTGATGTATTATTTTCTGAACGAGGAAATAAATGTCGGAGTATTTGTTACATTCAGACATGCATTTGCCGTTGTTCTTGTATTCTCATGCTTTGTAAGCTTTCTTGTAAAACCCGATATAGCAAGAGGGATTGTTGCACTTAAATCAGCACTTGTTTACAGTATTCCGCTTTTGGTGACGATTGTTGTATCGCTTTTTATATGGATGACCGTAAGGGCAGATACCGATATAATAAAAAGAGGCTTATCGGGAGCGTTTGTTTATACTAATATGTTATCTTTTACACTTGCGGGGGCAGCATTTCTTTATATGTTCGGCGAAAAAGGAATATGGTACAATTTGGCGGCGATACTTACAGCAAATATATTTATGATAATAACAATAATTGCGCAGAACGGGTTAGCTGGATATATGTCGGAGCTTGTTACTCTCGTCAGGACATTTGCTGCCGAAACGGGGGATATTATCGTACAGGCGGAAATACATGAGCTGGCTTTTTGCCTTGGAGCATATATAATCTATATGGCGCTGAAGCCAAAAAAAAATATTGCATCTGCAATCTTGTCGGTTCTGACGGTTTTTTGCTTTGTATCTGCATTTAAGCGTATAGGAATAATAGCTGTTTTTGCTGCACTGGCTTTGGGATTTATGCTTAAACTTATTGCAAAATTCAGTAAAAGATTTGCGTTTTCGTTTGCAACATTTTTGACTGTATTAATTATATTTATTTTGATTGCTTATATAGGAATCATAAAGCATAACGTATTTGAGTATTTGGAAAATACAGGTATAGATACAAACGGACGAACTGTTATATACAATGCAGTCAGTAAGTATTATACTTTTTCTCCTGGTTATATAGGCAAAGGGATAGGTTTTTTAACTTATCAGCTCAGCTCAAATATGAATGTAGGAGTATCTGCCGTCCACAATGATTTTTTGCAGTATTTTATAGATTTGGGTTTTTGGGGATATATTTTATGGCTTATATCAATGACGCTTGTGCGCGTCAGATATTTCGGCTCAGAAGGTGGGTGTGAAAATGCAATTGTTGCATTTTCGCTATTGGTATATTTGATTATTGCATCTTCAACGGATAATACAATGAATTATCCTCTTTTGACAACAGAGCTTGCAATACTTATGATAGGCTGCGGCTTTGATGAAAAGGTTCATACTGTTGAAACGAAAATATTCGGATACGAGGGTGGAAAGACTTTATGAAAATTTTGATGGTAAATAAATTTCTTTATCCGCGCGGCGGAGCGGAAAGCTATATGCTGAAACTCGGTGAATGCTTGAAAAATTCGGGTCATGAAGTAGAGTATTTCGGTATGTATGACGAAAAAAATACAGTCGGCAATTCCGCAGGATTATATACCGGAAATATGGATTTTCATACAAAGGCAGCCGATCGGTTTTTGTATCCGTTTAAGATAATTTATTCAGCGGAGGCAAAAAGAAAAATCGGAAAGGTTTTGGACAGCTTTAAACCGGATATTGTTCATATGAATAATATAAATTTTCAGCTGACGCCTGCAATAATTTATGCGGTAAAAAAAAGAAATATCCCGCTAGTGCAGACTGTGCATGATTATCAGATGATTTGCCCGAATCACCTTTTGTACTGCTTTGAAGAAAACAGCCCGTGCGAAAGATGTACAAAAGGGAACAGGCTGAATTGCATAAGGCATAAATGCATTCATTCATCAGCAATTAAAAGTATTTTGGGTGTGACGGAAGCAGAGATTTATTCACTTTTAAAAACGTATAAGCTTGTAGATTTATATATTTGCCCGAGCAGGTTTTTGGAAAGAAAGCTGACGGATTCAAATAAATTGTATATCGGAAAAACCTATATGCTGCATAATTTTATTGAAAAAAAAGGTTTATGCAAAGAAGCAGACAAAAAAAATCCGTATATTGTATATGCCGGCAGATTATCAAAGGAAAAAGGAGTCGGACTCCTTGCACGGACGGCTGAAATGTTACCCGAATATGAATTCAGAGTTGCCGGCAGCGGACCGGATATACAGGAGCTTAGAAATATCCCGAATGTAAAGCTTATGGGATTTCTTACGGGTGACGCTTTGAGCTGTGCAATATCCGAGGCAATGGCATTGATTGCTCCGTCTGTGTGCTTTGAAAATTGCCCGTTATCAATTCTTGAGGCACATTCTATGGGTGTGCCGGTTATAACGATGAATTGCGGAGGAATGGCAGAACTTGTTGAGGACGGAGTAACAGGGACTCTGGCGGATGAGCCGAATGCAAAAAGTATTGCAAATGCGACGGTAAGGCTTTTGAAAGATGAGGATAAATATTTCGAGATAAGAAATAACTGCAAAGAAAGAGTGGGTAATATATTGTCTGCAGAGGATTATTGCAGACTGTTAACTGAAAAATATAACGAACTTATTTTACGGAGGGAACAGTAATGGCAAAGGTCAGCATAGTTGTACCTGTGTACAAAACAGAAAAATATCTAAAAAGATGCTTAAAATCCTTGACCGGTCAGACTCTCCGTGATATTGAAATAATTTTAGTTGATGACGGCTCACCGGATAACTGTCCCTTATTATGCGATAAAGCTCAATTGGAAGATTGCCGGATAAAAGTTATCCATAAGGAAAACGGGGGATTGGGCTTTGCAAGAAATTCCGGTCTTGAAGCGGCAGAGGGAGAGTATGTAGGTTTTGTTGATTCGGATGACAGCGTAAGCTGCGATATGTTTGAAAAACTGTATAATGCTGCAAAAAAATATGACGCTGATTTGATTATGTCCGGAATGTCCTTTGCAGGAGGAAATATGTTCGGCAAAGAAAACGAGTATGTTAAAAATGAATTATTTGAAAAGGATACATTGTTTGAGACCGAAGCAGACAGAAAAAAACTGATGCTTGGCATTGCCGGTGCACTCCCGGGCGAAGAAAGAGACAGCCGGTACGGAATGAGCGTATGCAAAAATATTTACAGAAAAAGCGTGTTGGATAAGCATAATATAAAGTTTTTATCCGAGAGAGAAATATTATCCGAAGATGCGATTTTTATGCTTGATTTTGCATCGGTTATAAAAATGTGTGCAGGGATTCCGGGTTCATATTATAATTATTACAGAAATGAAGAATCTCTTTCAAAATCATATAATCCGTCACGCATAGAAAAATGTGCGGTATTTATCGATGAGGTTGAAAAAAGATTATCCGAATCCATACCGGAAGATGAATATAAAATATATACAGATAGACTCAGTCAGGCTTTCGGCAGGGTTTTATGCTCTCAGGAAATTGTTTATGCAGCGGAAAATAAAATCGGTTTAGCTGCATTAAGACAAACTTTGAAAAAAATATGCATTCAAGAGAAAATCAAAAATTCACTGGCTCATTATCCTTGGTATAAACTGCCGCCAAAGCAAGCTTTATTTGCGTTTTTGATAAAATACAGATTATATCTGTTTCAGGTAATAGCAGTCAGAATACGCATGAGATAAGCCAAAGGGGGTGTATGGAATGATTTTTTCGGTTATTGTTCCGATTTATAATGTGGAACAATATCTTAGTTCTTGTATAGAAAGCGTTTTGAAGCAATCTTTTGAGGATTTTGAGTTAATTTTGGTTGACGACGGCTCAAATGATAATTGTCCGCGGATTTGTGACTGTTATGCACAAAAGGATAGCCGTATAAAGGTTATTCACAAGAAAAACGGAGGTCTGGTAAGTGCGAGACAGGCAGGAATAAGCATGGCAAGCGGCGATTATGTTGTCAATCTGGACGGAGACGACCGTATGGCGGATGAAATGCTTGAAAATGCATATAGAATAATTGCCGATACAAAAGCCGATATTATCTCTTTTTCATATACATCGTGCTTTAAAAACGGATTGGAACGCAGGGAAAACGAGCCGGCAGAGCCGGGAATGTATCAAAAAAATGATATGAAAAAGGTTATTTATCCAAAGCTTTTGCTTGATAAAAATATGCGGCATATGTTGTATTTTTTGTGGGGAAAAGCTGTCAGACGTTCACTGATTACCATGCCGCAGCTTAATGTTACAAAAAGCATATCTCTCGGAGAGGATTTATGCTGTGTTGTTCCCTGCTATTTGAAGGCAGAAAAGGTTTATATTACCCGCGCAAACGGATGCATGTATAATATCAGAGACAATTCTATTTCCAAGTCTGTAAATCCGAATCAGCTATCGGAAATTGAAGAGGTTGTTAAGCTTTTGCATATGCTTGACAGTACAGCGGCAGATGATTTCGGCGAACAGATTTCAAGATATTACTGCTTTATGTGCTTTGCAATCATAGCAGCGGCGGCAGAACGGAAACAATTTAAAAACTTAAAAAAAATAAAAAAGGTTATTTTGGAATCTTCATGTAAAGAAGAACTTGCAAAAGCGAATTTCGGAACAATTACATTAAAAAGCGGTATAGCGGTGTGGCTTATCAAAAAAAAGCTTATTAAAACTGCATTTTGCTTTTTATATTTATGCGGATGTATCAAGGATATAATCGGAAAGTGACGGTGGTTTAAAATGGACGAAAATCCAATAATCTCGGTTGTTATGAGTGTTTATAACGGAGAAAAGTATCTTAAAAAAGCTATTGACAGCGTCATTCGGCAGACGTTTGAAGAATGGGAGCTGATTGTGGTAAATGATTGCTCCTCCGACAACACTGCCGGTATTCTCAAAGAATATGAACATTCAGATAAAAGAATAAAAGTAATAACCAATGAAGTTAATTTAAAGCTTCCGTCATCTCTTAATAAAGCCGTTTTGCAATCCCGAGGACGGTATATTGCAAGAATGGATGCAGATGATATATGCCTTTCGGACAGATTGGAAAAGCAATATAATTTTATGGAAGAAAACCCGGATGTTGCAATATCATCATGCAAATTTATGACGCTGAAAAATGGACAATGAAAGTGTAAAGGCGCTGCTTCTTGTAACTAATCCTGTTTTACATCCCGGAATAATAGCAAAAGCGGAAGTGATTAAAAAGCTAAAATATGATACTTCACTTACTTGCACGGAGGATTTGGAACTTTGGACAAGGGCTGTCCGTCAAAATTATAAAATAGAGATTATGGATGAGTATCTTATGCTTTACAGAATTCACGATAAACAGATTACCGGGATGACACTAAAAAAGCAATATGAAGAGGTTTTAAAAATTCAAAAGAAATATTTCCCTGAATTTTTCGGCACAATGAGTGATAAGGAAGCAGAATTTTATATTCACGGAATTTATTTCAGAGAACAAATTAATATAAATCAATTCCGAAACTTTAAGAACAAATTAATATCTGTTGTTTCAAAAAACGGATTTTGTGACAAAGAAGCGGCAGAATATGCAGCGTTTGAGATATTGGCAGAATATAAAAGATGTAAAATTACGAAAAAAGAGCTTGTAAAAGGGCTGTTGTGTTTTAGTCCGATACTTCTGATAAAAGAGATTTTCGGACGAAGAAAAAGGGCGCGTAATGACGGTTTAAATTGCATCAGAGCTGCCGAAAATATGGGGCTTATTCATTCGGGCGGAAGAATTGAATTTCCGTCCTTTTCCGGAGCGGCGGAATAAATGAAAGGAGAATTATCTGTGAGTATATTGAGTCATTCTTATGCGGTTATCGCGTTTTTGATTTTTTGTTTTGCAGTTCTGGGTGCGCTCGGCATATATTTTGCAATAAAGGGAATTAAAGCAGCAAAGGAAAATGACATAAAGGGGTTTACAAGCATACAAAAGCTTAAATCTTTTTATGACAGACTTGCCGGGCACCGAGAGAGCAGAAGTGTTGTTTTTATTAATATTTCACTTGAAGAGGCGAGAAAAATTTGTTCGGAAGCAAAAATTGAAAATGTGTATAATGAAATCAAAATAATACTTCTGAATTATTTCGCAAATAATTGCAGCGGAAATATCGCTGTATACAACAGTTCAGGTTTTGTATCGGTAAGCAAGTGGGGAATAAAGACTTCAGAGCAGATTATCGAAAAATGTATTGATGAAATAAATAAATGTTTGCTGAAGTTTCAAATGCTGAATGTTGTGAAGGTAAAGATGGGTTCATATTCGTCTGTTGCTTCCGATATCGGCTTCGGAGAAGCTATTAACAGAGCTATGCAGGCATACACAATTGCGGTTGATGAAAATGCCGCTCACAGCGAATGGAGCGGAAGTGCGGGAAAGGCACTTGTACAAAAGATAAAAATTGAAAACAGTATTGAAAATAATATTGATAATAACAAATTCTTTTTGGAATATCAACCGACAATAGGTGCAAAAAGCAAAAAAATTATCGGCGCGGAGGTTTTGTCAAGACTGAATTCAGAAAGTGACGGAATAATTACACCCGGAAAATTTTTGTCGGCATTGGACTCTGTCGGACTTTGCAATAAGTTTGATTATTATATTTTCGAGAAAAATTGTAAATGGATTTCAAATAACAAAGAAGTGAGACAAAAATACAAATATACAATTAATTTTTCCAGAACTACTTTGTCGGACAGTGACTTTTCAAAAAAAATTACGGATATTGTAGAAAAATATAATCTGAATTATTCATGCATTGCGGTTGAAATGCTTGAAGATAAGGAAATCAACAGGGAAGCAAAGAAACAGATTATGAAAAATTTATCAGAATTAAGAGAAAAGGGCATTTCTGTTTTGCTGGACGATTTCGGAAACGGATTTACATCATTTGATGATTTACAGAGCTTTGTTGTTGATGCAGTTAAAATTGATAAATCAATTATTCAAAATACGGATACCGAAACGGGAATGATTATTTTTACAAACATTATCAGAATGGCAAAGGAGCTCGGACTTAAAATAGTTTGCGAGGGCATTGAAACGGAAGCTCAGGAAAAGATTGCCGTTAATGCCGGGTGTGACATGCTTCAGGGCTTTTATTATTTTCATCCGATGCCTGTTGCGCGGCTTGAAGATGTTTTGGAGCAAAATATTGACAAATGATAATTTTTACCGGAGGTTATAAAAATGCTGTCTGTGATAATTCCTGCATTTAATGAAGAAAAGCTTATACGTGAGGCATATGATGCAATATCCGAGATATTGAAAAATGAGCATATAGAAAACGAAATTATTTTTGTGGATGACGGTTCTTCGGATAGGACATATGAACAGATAAGAATACTTGCCGACACAGAAAAAAACATATGCGGAATACATTTTTCACGGAATTTCGGAAAAGAGGCCGCTATTTCGGCAGGGCTTGCAAAATCGTCCGGAGATTGTGCAGTGGTGATAGACTGTGATTTGCAGCATCCGCCCGAGAAAATTGCGGAAATGTATCATTTGTGGGAAAGAGGCTACGAAATTGTTGAGGGAATAAAGTCAGAACGCGGCAATGAAAGCAAACTGCATAGCTTTGCGGCAAAAACCTTTTATTCGATTATCAGCAAAATTGTCGGATTTGATATGTCGAACGCTTCCGATTTTAAGCTTTTGGATAGGAAGGTAATCGATATTTTAAATAAAATTCCGGAAAGAAAAGGCTTCTTTCGCGCAATCTCATATTGGGTAGGATTCAAAAAAACTTCTGTTGAATTTGAAGTTAAAAAACGCGTCTGCGGAACTTCAAAATGGACAACAAAAGGTCTGATAAAATATGCGCTGTCAAATATTTCGGCTTATTCGGCAGCACCTATGCAGCTGGTGACTTTTTTGGGTGTGGCGATGCTGTGCGTTGCTTGTGTTTTCGGAATTTGGGCATTAATAGATAAAATTTCCGGACGTGCGCTTGAAGGTATTACAACAGTTATAATTATTACTATATTTATCGGAAGCATTATGATGATAAGCATGGGAATTATCGGATATTATGTCGCACGGATATATGAGGAAATAAAGGGCAGACCGAAATATATTGTTTCAGCCGAATGTGAGAGCAAATGTGATAAATGAGGTAAATTCTATGAGGGATATATTTGTTGATAAACTGAAAGGGTACGCATGTTTTTGGGTTGTTTTCGGCCATGTTATAATGGGAATACGGCTGTCCGGAATTGAAATTCCGGGAATGTTTTATATTGCGGAAAAATTTATATGGTCGTTTCATATTTATTTGTTTTTATTTTTGAGCGGATATGTTTATAAAATTACAAATGAATGGAGAAATAAAGGAACAAAAGTTAAATTTATAAAGTATAAATTCTTTAATTTAGGTATTCCTTATATATTTTTTTCAGCTTTATATGTACTTATTAACAGTATAACAGTCAGTGCAAATACTCAGTTTGCTGTCTCGGACATTTTAATGATTTGGAAAAAACCAATCGCCCAATATTGGTTTTTGTATGCGCTTTTATTTTTGTTTTTCATTTGGACGGTGTTATCGGATAGGCTGAAAAACTGGCAGATAACCGTTTTAATTGCAGGACTTTCTTACATTGTTCCGCTTGCCGGAGGCAGGTTTGAAGCTTTTGATGTTGTTTTTTCGTCAGCAGCTGCTTTCGGTCTCGGAACATTTTCGGATTTAACGTATTTGAAAAAATGCAGCGGCAAAGCAAAGATATTAATCCCGATATGTCACGCGGCCTTAGGAATAGTACTTGCGTATTATGATTTAACTGACAAGCCGTTTATAAAAGAAATAATGATGTTTTTCGGAATATACTCAAGCATTATCTTTATTTCATTTTTCGAAAAAAATAAACTTGCCGGAAGATTTTTTATGTTTATGAATAAATATTCATTTCAGATTTATTTACTTCATACTATATTTACGGCAGGAATCAGAATAATACTTGTTCGGCTTGGCATAAATAACTGGCTTGTTCATATTGTATGCGGATGTATTTTCGGAATCGGAATGTCTGTTTTTGCCGCATATTCGGCAGAAAAGCTGACAATATTTAATTTTTTCTTTTTTCCTTCAAAGACGGTAAAAAAACTCAAAAAAAAGAATTGATTTATCAGCCTGCATATGTTAAAATAGATAGGGATAAAAAATAGTCCGGAGGAAAAATAAATGACAAATATAAAAAAGCAGCATATGGCTGTAAAATGGCACGATATTATAAAAGACGATAACAGTATACCGGCAGGGAATTCCACACTAAAAGAAAAGGCAACCCTTGTCGGCAGAATCGGAACAATGATGCTTTCTGTAGGAACAGGGGCATGGAGAGTAAGGAATTCAATGAATTTGGTTTCAAGGTGTCTGGGAATAATCTGTTCTGCTGATATAGGACTTTTGTCTATCGAATGTACTTGCATAGAAGAGGATCAGACATACACACAGGCTCTGACAATTCCCAATACAGGAGTAAACACAGGCAAGCTTATGGATTTAGAGCTTTTTTTGAAGGATTTTTCCGATATATCGGAAAAATATTCGGTCAATCAAATTCATGAAATGCTTGACCATATTCAGAGCAAAAGCGGAAATTACAACGCATATGTTGTAGGCTTGGCAGCTGCCTTGGCATGCGGAGCGTTTACGTTTTTGCTGGGCGGCGGAATAATAGAAATGATATGCGCGTTTTTAGGAGCCGGAGCAGGAAATTTCACCAGAAAAAAAATGATTGAAAAAAACATCTCGCTTTTGGCAAATGTCAGTGTGAGCGTTGCAGTTTCGTGTGCGGTATATGTGCTTGCGGTACTGGGAGCACAGTTTTTGTTCGGAATAGCGAAGATTCATCAGGCAGGATATATATGTGCTATGCTTTTTGTAATTCCGGGATTTCCGCTTATTACCGGAGGAATAGACCTGGCAAAGCTTGATATGCGCTCGGGACTTGAAAGATGTGCATATGCAATACTTATTATTACAACCGCAACAATGACCGGATGGGTGACGGCAATGGCATTTAAATTTCAGCCGGCGGACTTTGCGGCTATGGAGCTTAATACCGGACTTAAAATATTGCTTAGAATTATTGCAAGCTTTTTCGGTGTATATAACTTTTCGCTTATGTTTAACAGTCCGAAAAAAATGGCGCTTACTGCCGGATTGATTGGAATGTTTACCAACACTCTGCGCCTTGAACTAATAGATTTTGCAGGCATGCCGGTAGGTATTGCGGCATTTATCGGAGCTTTTTGCACCGGCTGCATTGCGTCGGTTATGGAAAAGAAAATCGGTTTTCCGAGAATATCAATGAC
>CAKSFY010000023.1 GCA_934454035.1 uncultured Clostridia bacterium
TTTTGCTGTCTTTTTTTAGTCAAAAAATTTTTTGTTTTTTTCTCAAAAAACTCTTGACTTTTTATAGCTGGTCTTTTGAGGGGATAGGAAAAAGCTTCGGAACGCTGAAAATATACAACATAATTTTTTACGCTCCGGACTTTTTTTACATTCACTTTGCTGAAGAAGACTGTATCAATCCGTAAACATCGGGGTAGAAAGGTATCTGTCACCGGTATCCGGCAAAAGAGCAACAATAACTTTGCCTTTGTTTTCGGGACGTTTTGCAAGTTCGCCGGCAGCAAATACCGCAGCTCCGGAGGATATTCCGACAAGTACGCCTTCTCCTCTTGCAAGAGCTCTGCCGGTTTTAAACGCGTCCTCATTTTCAACGGCAATTATTTCGTCATATATTTTTGTGTTAAGAGTATCCGGCACAAAGCCTGCGCCTATTCCTTGGATTTTGTGAGGTCCGGGAGTTCCTTTTGAAAGAACCGGAGAGCCTGCCGGTTCTACGGCAACTATTTTAACGTTCGGGTTCTGTGATTTCAGGTATTCGCCAACGCCCGATACTGTTCCGCCGGTACCGACTCCGGCAACAAAAATATCAACTTTTCCGTCTGTGTCTTTCCAGATTTCCGGACCGGTTGTTTTCTTATGAGATTCAGGGTTTGCCATGTTTGTGAACTGACTCGGGATAAAGCTTCCCGGGGTTTCTTTTGCAAGCTCATTAGCTTTCTCTATGGCGCCTTTCATGCCTTTGGCTCCGTCTGTCAAAACCAGCTGTGCGCCGTATGCTTTCAGCAGATTTCTGCGCTCCACGCTCATTGTCTCGGGCATGGTCAGAATGATTTTATATCCGCGTGCAGCAGCAACGGCTGCCAGACCTATGCCTGTGTTTCCGCTTGTCGGCTCGATAATTACTGCGCCGGGCTTTAATGCACCTTTTTCCTCCGCCTCGTCAATCATTGCTTTTGCAATTCTGTCCTTTACGCTTCCTGCCGGATTAAAATATTCAAGCTTGGCAAGAACTGTTGCGGAAAGATTGTTTTCCTTTTCGTAATTTTTCAGCTCCAAAAGCGGTGTTCCGCCTATTAAATCAGTAATTTTTTCATAAATTTTCATAATAATTCATAACCTTTCTCAGTTTTATTTTATTTTTTATTTTTTCTGCAAGCTGCGTCAACATCGCTTTGACAAGCGTATTTTATGTAATGTCATGATAACGCCTCCTTAATTCATACAAAACCTACCTCATTTATAGGTTATATTATATCACCTCTGTTTTATTTTGTCAATACCTTTTTTAAAAATTTTTTAAATTATTATTGACAAATAAAAACTAATATGATATTATTATCATATTAAAAAGGATTAACGATAACCCTAAAGCAAGGAAGGTAATATAATGGAAAAGCAATGCACTGTTTTTATTGATAATAAAAAAGCGGATATAGAGGAGGCAAGGGTATCCAAATATCCGTTTAACCGCCATTGGCCCGGACATCAGAGAAACCTTGACCAAACAGAAATATGCGGCTTTGTAAGCTTTGAGGCGGAAGAAAAAAAGAAAGTTAAAATTGTTTGTGATTTCAATTTTAACAGGGTTTTTATAAGACCGAGGTCGCTTAATATTGTGCCGGAAATTAGCGGCAATACAATATCCTTTGATATAAATAAGCCGTGCAAGGCAGTTGTCGAGTTCGATGACCATCACGGAGCGCTGCATTTATTTGCAAATCCCAAAGAGGAATTTACGGGTTTTGACGGTGAGACAATTGTGTTCAAAAAAGGTGTTCACAATCCCGGCAGGATAGTGCTTAAAAGCAACCAAAAAATTTATTTGGAGGAAGGCGCTGTTGTATATGGTGAAATATACGGCGAAGATGTTTCCAATGTCGAGATTTCGGGCAGAGGAATTTTAGACCACAGTAAACAAACAACTTTTACAGCAGACAATGGTTTTGTCGACCCGAGGCGTCCGAGCCCCATAGAAATCAGATATTCCGAGAAAGTTGTCATTAAGGATATTATTGTAAGAGACCCGTTCTTCTTGGCTGTCCGCACGATAGCCTGCAATGGCTTGTATATAGATAACATTAAAATCATCGGCTGCTGGAGATATAATTCGGACGGAATTGATTTGATAAATTGCCGGCACGGAGTTATCAGAAACTGCTTTGTGCGTTCGTTTGACGATTCAATATGTCTTAAAGGGTTTTGTTTCCCGTTTATTGATGAAATGACTCACAACGGAAAACAATATGATGTTATGGAGGACATTACAATTTCAGACTGCGTTGTATGGAACGAATGGGGCAAGGCTTTGGAGGTGGGTGTCGACCTCTGCGCAAAAGAAATAAAGGACTGCATATTTGTGAACTGTGATGTTATACACGCCTCCGGTATAGCAATGGATGTTACAAATGTTGATTATGCATATGTTCATAATATATCATTTGAAAATATCCGTGTTGAATGTTCTGATTGTGAGCCTGAACCGATATTTCAGGAAAATGAGGAACAGGAGTATTTCTCCGACTCGGAGTACTATCCGTTTTTATCTTTTGTATCGGTATATTATTCGGAGGAGTATTCTTCAAAAGGTGAGCGGGGCAGAATAAACAATGTTGTTTTTAAGGATATTTATGTGTATTCCGACCGAATGCCCGAGTCTGAAATATTCGGATATGATGAAAAACATAAGGTGGAAAATATACGCTACGAGAATATATATTTTAACAATCAAAAGACGGAAAGTATTGAAAGTGCAAATATACACATAGGCAAATTTTCCGATAATATTACAATTGGGTGAAAAAAGTAAGGAGTGAGAACCATAAGAGCAACTTTAAAAGATATTGCAAATGAACTTAATATCAGTACAAATACTGTTTCAAAGGCGTTAAATGATAAAGCGAAGGTCAGTGACGAATTGAGAGAAAAAATTAAAGAAACTGCCGAAAGATTAGGCTACGAAAAAAACGCACACGCTTCAAGATTGTCACAAAAACCGATTGTAATAGGGGTTTTGATAAACGGCTATGACGAAAACTATTACCGGTACACTTTGAAGGGATTAAAAAAGGCAGAAGCACAGCTTTTTGACAGCAAAGTCAGCTTTGATATCAGAATAGTTGATATTGATTGCAATACCGAAAAAAATTCCAAAAAAGCGTGTGATGAATTTGTGGCAAACGGCGTTCGGGGCATAATATTTAATGATTGCAATTTTAAAAGTTTGCGGCAAATCATCGGCGATTTGAACGAAAAAAATATTTATTCCGCACTCTTAAATTATGATTACAAAGAAGCAGACCGCTCATTTTCAATGACAAATAACTATGAAATTGCCGTAGGACTTGCCCTTGATGTACTGAAAATGAAGCTTAATAATGAGGATACAATTGCGTTGTATCCTCAAATTGATAAATCAGAAAACGGGAAAAACTTTATTAAGTATTTTAAAAAACTTTCAAAGGAATATAATTTTAAAAATATTATAACGGTTTTTTCTGATGACGAGCTTTTTGACACAATCAAAAAAAGAAATGTACGCGGAATATACATTTCGCACGCAAGTTATTTGAATGTCTGCAACTATATAAGAACAATCGATTCAAGGAAAAAACCATGTCTTGTTGTTTCGGATATCTATGACGCAGCAGTACCCTTTGTTGAGGACGGTACAATTGACGCTGTTATTTATCAGGAACCGCAAAAACAGGCATTTGACACTGCAATGGCGATGTACAGAGCAATTTTTGAAAGAAATATTGCGGAGGATAAGCTTAAAATTACTCCTCTGCTTATTCTCCGCAGCAATTATAAAAAATATTTGTGATGCTGCGGATAAAATAATAAAAGATGTATTGATTTTTCCTCATTTTTTTGATATAATAAGTTACAGTAAAATACAGGTGATTTTGCGATTACTTATAAATTCCTCGGTCAGCTGAAACTGACAGGGCAAGTTCGGGCAAGGTACAGCCTGAATAATTTAAAAAACAAGGAGTAAAATCAATGGACTATTTAAAGTATGTAAATATAAAACAAGGCAGCGAATCGGTAAAGCGGTTTTCAAACGGAAACACCTTGCCGCTGGTTCAGCTGCCTTTCGGTTTTTCAAGCTTCACACTCCAGACAAACAGTAATAACGGCAGCTGGTTTTATCACCCGAAAGATAAAAGCTTTGAGGGAATAAGGCTCACGCATCAGCCGAGTCCGTGGATAGGCGACCATTGTTCGGTTGTATTCCTGCCGCAAACTGAGAAGGCATATACCGATTTTGAAGATTCATGGTCGGGGTATGACGAACTTGCGTTAGAGCCGCATTATATGAAAATATATTCAAAGCGTCCGTCCTGCACGGTGGAGCTTACGCCGACTGTGTACGGTGCACATGTGAGGATGGAGTTTAAAAAGGATTTTGCAAAATTTTTATCCGTTTTGCCGACTGAGGGGGAAATCGACTACAAATATGATTTTGACAATAATATGATTTTCTGCACTACATATAACAATTCTTTAAAAGGCAGTGAGAGTGACGGAACAAAGGGATATTTTGTTTTTAAATTCAGCGGAGACGTTATTGACAGAGAAAAAAGTACGGACGGTCATATTGCTTTAAAAGAAAACAGGATTGAATTCAGTCTTGCTACATCATATATCAGCTATGAGCAAGCGGTTTTAAATCTTGATTCGGGAAACTTTGATGAAACAAAAGCAGAAAACGAAAAAATCTGGAACGAATATCTCGGCAGAATTGCAATTGACGCAGACGAGGACACAATGAAAACATTCTACAGCTGTATGTACAGAGTATTTTTGTATCCGCACAAAGCGTATGAAATTAATGCGGAGGGAAAAAAAGTCCACTATGCGCCGGGCGTAAAAGAGGTAAGAGACGGAGTGCGCTATACGGATAACGGTTTTTGGGACACATACAGAACCGTTTACCCACTGTTTTCACTTATCGCAAAGGAAGAGTACAAAGAGATTTTGGAAGGTTTTATCCAAGATTATACCGACTGCGGCTGGCTGCCTTGCTGGTCTGCATATGACGCAAAAAATTGCATGCCCAGTACTATGATTGACGCGGTTATAGCTGACGCGGCGGTAAGGGGCATACTCACGGGCGAGCTGCTCGAGACTGCATATAAGGGCATGCTCAAACATGCAAATGAAGATTCGCCTTTGCCGGAGTACGGCAGGCTCGGCTGCGGATATTACAAAGAGCTCGGATATGTGCCTTATGATAAATGCGGCGAAAGCGTAAATCTGACTTTGGACGCTTCATACGGAGATTACTGCATATCGGTTGTCGCGGATATTTTGGGATATGCCGAAGATAAAGAAAAATATAAAAAGCGTGCCGGAAATTATGCAAATATATTCGATAAAGAAACAGGCTTTATGCGTGCACGCGGCACGGACGGAAAATTCAGAGCAGATTTTGACCCGAATTCATGGGGAGAGGATTACACCGAAGCTGCCGCATGGCAGACAAGCTTTGCGGTTCAGCATGACTTTGACGGTCTTGCAAGACTTCACGGCGGAGCGGACAAGCTTATTAAAAAGCTGGACGATTTCTTTGAAGCACCGATAGAGTACAGAGTCGGAGGATATAAAAAGGAAATTCACGAAATGACCGAATTTGCGGTCGGCGAGTGGGGGCAATGCGCTATATGCAATCAGCCGAGCTTTCATATTCCTTTTATATATGCATATTTTGGCGAAACTCAAAAAACTAATTACTGGGTTCATAGAATCTGCAAAGAAGCATTTTCGTGGAAGGACGACGGCTTCCCGGGCGACGAGGACAACGGAACAATGGCGGCATGGTATATTTTTGCCTGCATCGGCTGCTATCCGCTTTCACCCGGCAAAAAGGATTTCGTAAAATTTGACGGATTTGCGGACAACGCTTTTATCAAATAAAAAAACAAGAAAATCGTGTATTTTCTTTTAAAATTTAGGCAAAAATTGTTATTTACAATTGACAAAAATTGTAGTATAATTTAAAGAAGTTATTATGAAAGGGTGTTTTTTATGGAAATCTCAATAACAAAAACCACAACTCCGAAGCAAAAGCCGCTTGATCAAAGCAAGCTCGGATTCGGAAATTATTATACCGACCATATGTTTATAATGAACTATGACGATGGCGAGGGCTGGCATGACCCCAGAATTGTGCCTTATGCTCCGATTCCTCTTGACCCTGCCGCTATGTGTCTGCATTACGGACAGGAGGTTTTTGAAGGAATGAAAGCTTACAAGACCGAGGACGGCGGCATTCAGCTTTTCAGACCGGAAAAAAATATGGCTCGTCTTAATGTCTCAAACGAAAGACTCTGCATACCTCAGATTGATGAAGAACTCGGACTTGAAGCGGTTAAAAAGCTTGTTGAAACAGACGCGGACTGGATTCCGACCCTGCCCGGAACTTCTCTTTATATAAGACCGTTTATATTTGCGGTTGATCCGCATGTCGGCGTACATCCGGCACATCATCTTATGTTCGTTATCATTCTGTCGCCGGTCGGCTTGTATTTTACGAACGGTCTTAAGCCGGTTGATATTTATATCGAGCAGAAATATGTCCGTGCGGTAAAGGGCGGCACAGGCTTTACAAAAACTGCCGGAAACTATGCGTCTTCTCTGAAGGCACAGGCAGATGCCGAAAAAATCGGATACTCGCAGGTTCTCTGGCTTGACGGCGTTGAGAGAAAATATATCGAAGAAGTCGGAGCAATGAACATTTTCTTTGTAATAGGTGACGAGGTTGTTACCCCAGAGCTTTCGGGAAGTATTCTCTCGGGTGTTACAAGAATGTCGGTTATCGAGCTTCTGAGAAGCAAAGGCTATAAAGTATCGGAAAGAAGAATTTCCGTTGATGAACTTTATGAGGCGCATGATAAGGGACTTTTAAAAGAATCGTTTGGAACCGGTACGGCTGCGGTTATCTCTCCGATAGGCTCATTTGAGTGGAACGGCAGAAAAATCACCGTTGCCGACGGAGGTATCGGCGAAATTTCACAAATGCTCTACGATACAATTACGGGCATTCAGTGCGGCAGAATCAAGGACGAGTTCGGCTGGACTGTAAGAATAAAATAACATATTGACTATTGACACCCGAGGCGGATTTTTTCAAAACAGTATGACAAAATCCGCTTTGGGTTTTAATTTTCGGGGGAAGGAGTGCTTTTTTGAAAAAAAGGATAACGGAATTTGTATCTAAATTTTTTGACGCGCGGCTTGATTTTCGGGTAAGACTTTTTAATGTTCTTGCGGTCGCCGGAGTAGGCATAAGCGTCTCTACGGCGGTGCTGAATATAATCAACAATATGTACTTCAGTGCGCTGATAAGCCTTTTGCTGACAGTATTGTCCGCAGCTCTTTTGATATTTACGTACCGTTCCGGCAAATATCAGATAGGCTATATGGTTACCATAGTCAGCATTTTTATGATTTTCTTTCCGATGCAGTTTTTTGTCTCCGGCGGATATAAGGGCGGCATGCCGTCGCTTTTTGTATTTGCCGTTTTGTTTACCATACTTATGCTGGAAGGAAAGAAAGCGATTTTTGTTTCCGCGGCGGAAATACTTGAATATGCCGGAATTTCGGTTTTTGCGTACATGTATCCTCAGTATGTGACGTGGTTTCGGACAGACGCTCAAATGCTCACGGATATTTTGGTTACTACATTGATGGTCTGCATTTCATGCGGAGCGGTGCTTTTTCTGCACCTTCGCGAATACGAGCTGCAAAGAAAACAGCTTGCCGGGCAGAATGCGCAGCTGAAGCGCCATGACGAGGCAAAGTCGGTGTTTCTTACAACGGTGGCTCATGAAATCAAAAATCCGCTGAACGCAATCAATCTGCACGCAAGGGATACCTTTGAGCTGCTGGATGAGCCGGAGCCCGAAATCAATATAATGAAAGAAAATCAAAAAACCATCGAAAAAATGGTCGTGCGCATTGACCGCATTGTGGTCGAACTGATGGACACTGTTGCGATTGAACAGGGGCGGCTCTCGCTCGATATTGCTCCGGTAAGAATGGCGCAGCTTTTGAGTGAAGCGGCAAAGGCTTATTTCGGCAAAAATGATACAGGGAATAATGAGCTTTGTTTAAAGCTGGACGAATCACTTCCGCCAATTCGTGCCGATTATGCAAGAATTATGCAGGTTGTCACGAATTTACTGGCAAACAGTTTAAGGCATACCAAAAACGGAATTATTACGGTAACTTTAAAAAAGGACGGCTCAAATCAGCTTATTTCCGTAGCCGATAACGGCGAGGGAATGAGCGAGGAAATAAAAGAGAAAGCTCTTGAGGGATATGTTTCGGTCAGCAAAGAATACTGGCGGCACGGAATAGGACTGTTTGTGTGTCATCAGATTATAGAGGCTCACGGCGGAAAAATATGGATTGAAAGCAAGCAGGGTGAGGGTACAAGCGTATTTTTTTCTCTGCCGTGCGGTGAGGAGGTTTAAATGGATAAGAATAAACCGTCAATACTTATTGTTGAAGATGAACCGGAGGTATTGGCTATTAACGCAAGGCTTATGCGGCGCAGAGGATATAATGTCATAACTGCGCAAACGGCAGGGGAAAGCTTTTCAAAGCTTGAAGAGACTGTCCCGGATATGCTTATTCTTGATATTATGCTTCCCGACGGCAGCGGATATGATATTTGCACTAAATTCCGCGAAACAAGTGACAATCCCGTGATATTTCTGACCGGAAAGGACGAAATTTCCGACAAGGTGGAGGGCTTGGAACGCGGCGGAGATTATTATCTTACAAAGCCGTACAGTTTTGACGAGCTTTTAGCCGTTACAGAGCGTTTGCTTGCGCGGCATTTTAAAACAAAAGAAAAGCACGAACGCCTTATGCGAATATCAAAGGGCGCACTTGCCCTGGATTTGTCGGCGAATAAAGCTTTTGTCGGAGGCAGACCGGCAGAGCTTACCGCAAAGGAATTTGCGCTATTGCTGCTTTTGGTAAAAAACGAAGATAAAATTATTTCACCGGGCGAGCTTTACGAGGCAGTCTGGGGAGTGCCGTCCGCGGACGATACACGCACAATCCGCTTTCACATAGGTAACTTAAAAAGGAAAATCGATACCGAAAATGCGGATGATTACGATATTGTTTCGGTTTACGGTAAAGGATATATGTTTACCGTAAGCTGAGATTGTAAGTTTTTCCTAACAATTTAAATAAAACGGTTTTTTCTGATATACTGATAATAGAAGAAAAAGCTGTCGCTCCGATTGCTTTTAAGCTTTCGGAGCTTTTGTTTTAAGGGGAGGTGCTTGCTTGAATATACTGATAGTTGCTCATGATACGGAGCTTGCGGCTTTAACCGGAAAGCTTCTTGAACGCAGAGGCTATTGTGTGACCTGCTGCGGCAATTCACTTGATGCACATAAGCTTTTAAAAGATAAAAATATCAGGCTGGTTATAGCGGATTTGGAAACGGACGAAAAAGAACGCCTGCTTTTTTGCAAAAGCGTTAAAAGTACGGATAATCCGCCTAAGCTGCTTTATATCGGCAAAAGCAGCGAGGAGGAAATTCCGGCGCTGAATGCAGGTGCGGACGATTGGATTAAAAAGCCGTACAAAACGGCTGTGTTTCTTGCCAGAACATCGGCGCTTATGCGGCGCACAAAAAAAAAAGAAGGGAGTAATTTAATATGAAAAAAAGGATTGCGGCAACTGCGCTGACACTGTCAATGCTTATGAATCAGGCATTTGAAACTGCGGTTTTCGCCTCGGACGGCACAAACGGATACGGGCATGAAATTACATATAAGCCGGTAACTCAGCTTTATACCGGAGGTGAAGCGGTGAAATTTTTTGACTCCGGGGTTTCGGAGTGGGGCACCCTGAGCGATAAAATAACAAGAAATGAAGCAGAATCGATAAAGTGGCTTCAAAGCAATAATTATCTTTTAAATCATTTCGGCAGAGTAATGCCGGCGGATAAGCTGAAAGGCTGTATAAACTCAAAGGGCGAATGGCAAACGCAGCTTAAGGGCCCTACAAATGTAAAGGTATGGTATGCCGCGGTTGATTTTGACGCGCTTGCCGAAAAAGAAGGCAGAGCGGACGGCAACATATCAAATATGTATGATAAGGGTGATTTGCAATACTTTTTCTCATGGAAGGTTAAGACTGTTCAGACAAGATGGGGCATAGGCGGAAAAAGTAACGATATCGGACAAACATATGCGTTCGGACAGTTAACGAGTTCGAGCGGAGGAGGATGGAAAAAGTATAACACATTGGGAGACGGCCCGAATCTGGGTGATTTTTCGGCATGGAAGCCTGCCGAAACGTTTAGTTCAATATCGTTTATAGCGCGGAGCGACAAGGATTCGCGTGTTGACTCCTATTTGTCGGGGGCAATGCTTGTGGGCAGAGACGCAAAAGGGCCAAAAATTGATTCTGTAAAAGTGACCTCCGACAAAAAGGGTGAAAATGAGCTTGAAAACGGAGTGATAAACTTAAATAATGTTGATAAGCTTAACGACCGTACTGTGTATTTCCAAGTTACGTGGGATGAGCCGGTTCTGTTTAAGAACCTTTCCCAAAAGGATTTAAGCAAGCTTACTTTACTGGTTGATACAATCGGAATTGACGGAACAAGCGGCACTATGGCGGAGGCGCACTTTCTGGAATTTGCTCCGTCAAAGACGGACGGTAAGCCTGTAATGGTATTTGAATACAAAATTGCAGACCCTTATACGGATTCGTCGGCGGAAGCGCAGGAAAGAGGATATTTCTATAGATTCAGCAAGGTGACCGTTTCCGAAAAGGAAAATAAAGCATTTTGGAATAATATATATGATATTTCCGGAAATAAATTCGGTACGGATTCCAACGGGCAGCAGCCTGCCGCAAAGGTTGTCACACCGATAAGCGGTACGCCGTATGTTGACTTGAATCTGTTTTCGGTAAAAAATATCAGGCTCACAACTCAAAAAAATACGGATAATGCTTTTGTGGACGCAGGAGATTTGCTCGGCATAACGCTTGAGCTTAACAAGGCACCGTCTGAAAAAACAAGGGTTTGGGATTTGCCTGAGATAACGCTTAATCTTAAAGACGGCAGCACAAATGTCAAAATTGCTCCGAATGACCGCGGAATCCGCAAAAAGTTTTATTATTCGGGTAAATGGACGGATACGGGATATTTTTATGATAAAAACGGCCGTATGATGCCGGTGGTACTCGACCGTGAAAATAAGAGTATAACATACTATACTCAGGTGTGCGATGAACAAATGGATGGAGATTCGGTTAAAGTTACGGCAATTACTGCCCGGGAAAAAGGAGTCTTTGATGATTCGGGATATACTTTGCCTGATTATGCCTTAGATTCGGACGGCATGCTTTATCCCAAGGATATTCCTCCGGTTGCTGAGCAAAGCATTTCAAAATATGCGGTTTCACCTGACAAAAAATATAAGGTTGATTTCAGCGCACCCGATACGGATATTTCGATAGAGGACAGGCAAAACGGACTCATTCTGATAAAAGCGTCTGTTACCGATTCCTCGGTTGAGGGCTGCGAAGCGGCATTTACCGTCAAAACTGACGGAAGCGTCGGCGAAGAGGGAATCGCGTACCGGGCGGCAGCTTCGGAAGACTCTCTTAATGGGGAATGGAAACTTGCGGCACCGGGAGCGGCAACGGTATCGTTCAGCGCGCCGATTGTACCTGGTATCGGCGGAGGTATGGCATACGGATTTATTCAATTGCCGCAAAAGAGCGAGGCAAGCAAGCTGGAAATCAGCGTTACCGCTGCGGACGAGGCAGGCAATTCTTCAACATCAAAAGAAACCTTTACAGCCCCCGAATGGAACGGCTTTGATACACTTGCACCGACTGTTTCGGCAGCGGTAAAGGGTGAAAATGTTATTGTGGAAATCAGTGACCTTGATGATATTGAATATATGTACGGTTTTTCGGACGATGCCGATACCGAGCCGGCATATGAAACGCAAAGCGGAAAAAGCGGCATTATCAAGTCTCCGGATATTCCTTATGACGGAATAATTCATAAAAAGGTTGTATGGATAAAGGCACAGGATTCGGGCAAAAACGTAAGCGAACCTGTGAAGCTTCCGATAAAATATGACCGCACATATACAAAAATTACGGTCGATGCGGATACGGATAAAGAGTACGGAAAAAATGAATATCCTTCATGCGAAGCCGTAATTGAAAATGTAAAAAGCTATTGGTATATGTGGGCGGAAATCCCGGCAAATACAAGTGATACCGCCGCATATATAACAGAAAACGCTGCGGACGATATGAGACAGCGTGCAGAAGAACTATACCAGTATATGGAGGTTAACGACATTGACCCGGATACGCCGGAGAGCAATAATAACATAACGGAGACAATAAGGCTCAGCGCGTACAGTATGGCTGCGTCTGTCAATTCGGCTGATGAAACATTCGGGGAAAATATTCATCCGGATGATGCGAAAAGGCCGCTTATGCTTATTATCGGAGCGGATAAAGATGACGGCAGCACGCTTGTAAAGACAGTGGAATTTAATACATATTACAATTTGCCGGAAATCACCGTCCGTCAAAACAGATTTTCAACAAATGACGCAGCCGGCAGGCGAATCGATTACATCAGAAATGATAAAGCAACAGGATTGATTTCGGCAGATGACGAGTGCGATAATCCGCTCAATACACCTCATTTGTTCGGCTTTGCGCAGGCAGAACTTTATATAGCGGCAGACCCGATAACCGGGCTTGACCGGGTCGATATGCAAAATAGTACGATTTCATTTGAAAAGGTATTATACGGCGGCAAAAATATCGGCGGCGAAGTAAAATCGCGGACTAAAGTAAATGAATGGAGCTTTGAGGATATTAATCTTCAAAAGCTTTCGGGCGGAACTTTTGCAGAGTTTGAACGCGGCGCAGGAAAAATGAACGGCGAGCTTGCCGGCGGAAAATTCAGCCCGGTTTACGGAGCGGGTGTTGATATTGACCCAAAAGCCTTGTATAACAATTATTTTGAATATGATGAGGACGGAAACTGCTATGCGGTCCGCTATGAATTTGTAAGCAATATTGTCGGAACAAACGGTAGTAAAAGGGACGCAGAACCCATATCATATTTTTCATTCTGCAATACGCCTGCAGGATACCCGGACAGCACCGCGTATGACGGGTGGGGCGGCATATCGGAATATCAATCGTTTGCGCAGTACGAAAAGAAAAATATTGAAGCAGTGTTTGACGAAAAAGGAAAGGACGTTACGGCGGATATTCCGGTGTACACTTTCAGCACGGATTATGTTCAAAAGCAGTATGTCAGGTTCGGAGCTCCTGCCGCGTCTGATGCGGACTTTGCATATTACGGCGCATCGCGTATAAATTCGGAAAACAATGCAGGAATGACTGTCAGAATAGGGACTGCTCCGAATAAGCTTTCCGAACCGCTTGCATTTACGGCGGACGGCTATAAAGTCCTTTCCGAACCGTATTATATAGGAGATCTTATCTCGGGTCATGAGGACGGCTTTTTGGAAATTACTCTCTATTATCAGTTTGAGCATCCCGAAAGGGGAGTGACCTCGCCTGTATATGTACTGAAGCTCAGACAGGATAATATATCGCCGGTATTTGACATATCAATTTCGGAAACCGAAAATCTGACAAATGAAGTTCTTGTCAAGATTAACGGAGTTTGTGATATTCAGACCGACAATAACGGCAATACGTTCGTTGATACTCCCAAGGAGCGGCTTGAAGCAGAAGCGTCCTGCGAAGCATGGAGAATCGCGACCTCACACGATAATTTAGACGATATAGACGAAGAAGATATTATGTATATGTGGTATGACGGTGAGGAATATTCGGCATATATAAGAGTATTCCCGGATGAGAACGGAATTTATCATTTTACGAGCAACGGATATTTCGATTTCTTTGCACTGGATGGCGCAAGAAACATTGTCACGTCGCTGCTGATAAACGGCGAACTTGTTAATGTGAGAGAAGAAGGCGATGACTTTACCAGATATCATATTGAGAATGTAACCTCGGAGCTGCCTCAGTTTACGGAGAAACCGATAATTACTGCAAATAAAGATGAGGGAAGCTTTACAATAAGCGCAAAAACAGATGCTGAGAATGTATATCTGAAATTTGATAAGGCTTATGAGGAACTACTTTCCGGCGAATTTTTCGGGGACGGCAGATATGAATTAAAAAATGTTCCCGGGGTGTTTTCCGAAAGCAGCGAAAACGGAAATATATCCGCAAAAATATATGCAAAATACTCCGATACGGTTTCTCTTTCCGATGTAACGCTTGTAATTGCGGATAAATACGGAAACGAAGCGGAATACAAGCATTCTATGGAGCAGCCTTTGTTTGGCAGAAAGGCGGAAATCACCAATGCAAGAAATGAAAACGGGTATCCGGTCTATAACGGCAGCACACCGCTTGATTTCAGTGTGCCTGTCAAAACCGACGGCAGCGAGTACAGTCAAACTCATTCAAATTTGCCGATATATGAGGACGGAATCACGGCGGTTACCTTTACGGATTTGTTCGGACAAAGCTACAGCGAAAACATTTATGCCGATATTTACGGCGAGGCATTCCGCCATTCGCTGATATTTACGGCGGACGCAAAGGTAATAACCCCCGACACCCCGGTATCCGGCGATGTGACGGTAACAATCGATATAAGCAAGAATAAAAATCTCTCGGCAGAAGGCGGAAAAACTAAATTTGTGCTGAGCGAAAACGGGATATTGACTTATTCTCTGACCAATTCGAAGCTTACAGAAACAAAAAAATTCAGCGTTCCGGTTACAAATATTGATAAAACTCCGCCGGAAGCTATTGTAAGCGTCAATATTGACAGTGACACTGATTCGGCAAGCGGAAAGACCTATATTTATTCGGTTACATATACGGTTGAAGGCTTCAGCGAAGAAAATGTAAGTATGCTTCCGACAGGGGAGGAAGTGAACAGTATCACTTTTGATAAAAACTCAGAAAGCAAGGAATATACCTTCCGTTTCAGCGACAGGGCAGGAAATGAAAACATTTACAAGGCAGATGTGTCGGATATTGAATTTTCCGAAAGAAAAGATGTTTTAATTACCGATTATCGCCTGATTTATCGGATAACAGATGAAAACGGTCTTACAATTCTCGCAAACTGCAGCTCGGGAGAAACTCCCGATATAGGAATTATAAACAAGGCAGTGTCCGCAGAGATAAAGGCTCTGAACAAAAACGGAGAGATTGTCTCATCAACTGTACGAAAAGACGGCGATTTGCCCGAGGGCACAAAACTTTACGAAAAAGGCAATCTCGTTACATTCACAGGCGAAAGCAGCGCGGACAGAATAGCCGATATTGAGCTTGCCGGGGCAGCAAACACGCTTAAAGCACAGGTTATTCTCCCTGCAAATACAATCGATATCACTGCGCCTGCCGCTTCGGTATTCTATGCTCCGGACGGGAATAATGTAAAGGCATATCTGCAAACCGATGATACAGATTGGGATAAAGTGTATGTCATAGGAACAAAAGATGACGGCACGGCATTTGAGCTTAAATCTGATGAAAGAGGGTATTATACGGAGCTTGATACAAACGGCAGCGGAAGATTTGTTATTACCGACAAGGCTGGTAATATCGGAAATGCCGCGATTGCGGTATTCAGCATTGATAAGGAGCCGCCTGCAGTAGAGTCTGAGGGCTGGCAGAGTTTGAGGGAAGCCTCAACAGAGGAGGAAATTGCACGCCTGCTTTCCGAACCGACCAATAATTCTATTAAATTGTTCTTAAAATTTAACGAGCAGATAAAGGGCGCGGAAGTAAAGGCATTTGAATCCGATAACGAAAAGAAAGAGCTTGTACCGACGAGTGAATATGTAACTGCGGCGGCAAACGGCAGTACGCTGACAGTGGAATTTAAACAAAACTGCCGTGCAAAACTTGTTGTCTATGATTTAAGAAACAATGCATTAACACTGTGGAGACCGGAGGACGGTCCGATAACTGTCATAGATAAGGAAATTCCGAAGCCTGCCCCGGGCTACCCGAAGGAAACCTTTGAAAATAATACGGTTACCATTGAGTATGTGTTTGCGGACGGTGAGGAGGTTATGCTGCTTTCCGATGATAAAGGCGGATATAAAAATAAGCATACAATTAAATTTTCCGAAAACGGACAACAAATTCTAAGCTTTGCGGATAAAGCAGGAAACGTGTTCACCGATTATCCGCTTATATCGGTAATTGACGACCTTGCACCGAGAATTAAAATAAGCTCGGATTATGTTGGGGACGGCAGGGACTTGTCGTTAAAAGACAGTTATAAAGCAGGTAATATGTACACAAGCAGAAATGTTCGCATTCTTTTGAATGTCACCGACGAAACCTCCGACGGAATTGTTGTTGAGGCAAAAACAAAAGCAGGTGTTCCGATTGAAGTTAAATCCGGGAATATTTCCGCGGACGGCAAAGATTATAATTATTATGTTGTTGTTTCGGAAAACGGAGCGTACAGCATTTCGGCAAAGGATAAATGGGGACACGAAAATGCAGTCGAAACGCGTGTGTCCGTTATCGATAAGACAGGACCTGCGATAACAATCAAGGATGGCAAAACGCTTGTATTTAAAACAGGAACGGACGAGAATGCCGTCCGTGAAAGAATCTTGGCTGATGTTTCAGCGGCGGATTCGCAGTCAGGCGCAAACAATCCGATGGGCAGTGTGCTAGGAGAAGTCAGCGACGGTGTTACGGCAGAGGTTGACTTGAGCGGCGTGGAGCTTGGTAAAGAGGGGACATATAATGCAAAAATAGTTGCATCGGACCGCCTCGGAAACAAAACCGAAAAATTAAGAACCGTTACTGTGAAGAATGATATTTATGCATTTGAAATAGGTTCAATGACGCTTTACGCAAACGATATTATGACAGCGCCTGTGGGTACAATCAGACTGAATAATCCGACCGATACGGCAAAATATTATTATTCAAAAGGCTATAAGACGGCGGCGCAGATGAAGTATGCAAAACCGTTTGACGCAAAACTCGGTTTTGAAGCCATGGAAAAAGGATATTATACCGTAATGGCAGCGGAAAACAACCGGAAAATGTATCTGCTTTATGTATATGTAAATTAAGAAACGGAGGTGCAGTATGACAAAACGGATTATATCAATAATTCTGGCAGTTTCCTTTATGCTTGCCATAGCTCCGCAGGGGTTTGCCGCGGAGCAGGAAACGGCTGAAATATCCAACCGATATATAAAGGTTGTTGTAAATAAGGCAAACGGAGGATATGTGATTTCAACACTGGAGGGAGATATTCTCAAAAAGAGTGATGACAATGCACTGCTTACTCACCGCGGCGAGAATTTTGACACTTCATTTACCTCCTTTAAGGTTGATTCCGATGAATATGTATTCGGAAACCGATACGGTCTGCTTTCGGGCGGAGACACTGTCACGGCAGTGTCTCCATCGGGAGATTTTATAACCAGCACATGGAATGCAGGCGGCATTAGTGTGGAGCAAAAAATTTCTCTTGTAAACAACGATGCCTCAGAGCAGCTCGGTACCGCAATGATAAGCTATACAGTAAAGAATACTTCAGAGTCCGAAAAGACGATAAAAAGCCGTGTGCTTATCGATACTCAGCTCGGCGATAAGGATTTCGGATATTATGAGGTTCCGAAACAGAATCTCGGGCAGGGATATGAGTATTTTGAGTTTGAAAGAACATGGGATTCATCCCTTGACCCGGGTATAAAAATGCCGTCGGACTATTTTGTGAGGGATAATCCTTATTCGTCCGACATAGTGGGCTTCGGGGTAAACAGCGTGTTTACCGAACAAAAACCGTATAAGATGACCTTTGCGCATTGGGCAAATATTGCCGCAACGGTATTTGATTATACACCCGATACATCTTTGAATTTCACCAATAGCTTAAATGAAAAAAAGACGGCGGACAGTGCTTCCGCTCTTTACTATGATTTGGGCGGCATTGCCCCCGGTGCGGAAAAAACCTTTTCCACATATTACGGAGTTACGGCGAATTTAAAGAATAAAAATAACAGAATAATCGTTAATACTACCGCGCCGTCAAAGCTTGAATTTAAAGATGCTGCGCGGACTGCTTACAAAGGCTCGGAGGGAGAGGATAATGTTGTGCGTATTAATACAACGCTAACCAATCCGAATTACACGGGCAAAAGCTATAAAAAGCTTGCGGTTGTAGTATATGCACTGGGTTTTGATACGCAGCGGCGGACGGACGCAGGCACATGGATTGAATATGACAACGCCGACCCGATTTACAGTGATATAATCGATTTTATGTCCGGCGAAAACAGAGTTACATATTTTGATTTTAAGTTTGAACCGCAAAACAGAGCTCAGCTCGGCACATTTGTAACAAAGGTATTCGACATGGATGAGAGCGTGAACGAGCTGGGGTCGTATGCAGAGGAATATTGCCTTGCCGAGACGGAAAATCATATAATTATTCCCGGCACAAACAAATCACTCCCGGCAATTACGCTTGCGGATCTGTCTCCGGAAATAATTTATAACCGTGACGTTCGCTATATAACTGTCAGCGGCAGGGGAATGAGCTTTTTCAGAAGTGATTTGCTCAATAAGATTGAACTGCGCGGCGAAAACGGAAAAAATTATGAAATCCCTATCGAAAATCTTATTTTTGAACAGGGAAACGACCCGACAGATGTCAGCATGATGCTGGAGGAGTATATGGAGCCGGGACGTTATCAGCTGCATTTTGTGTGGAAATCGGACGTGAGCGATGCAGCGCTTGACGGAGTGCCGGCAGACTTTACCTCGGACGGTATGGTTATCGGAATATCGGACGACAGTAAATATAATAATGCTGCTTACGGCATTGTCACAATTCAGCGCGCGGATAATAATAAATATTCGGTTGTTCCTTATAAGAACGAAGCTGCATTTGAAAAAGCAGCCGTTTCGGAAGAAAAACTTCTTTTGAGTTTCAGAGGAGACATTCTGCAGGACAGAAGCAATAAAAGCTTTTACCGTTTGTCCGGCAAGGATAAGGATGTGAACATCAATCACATTCTGAACTATCACGGCGGAGATTTGACAATAGAAGAAAAAGCCGACGGCACGTGCGAAGTGCTGATGGACGGCAAAATTACAACCGTCGGAGCAAATACCACCGTCAGAAACGGCAGTGCGGCATTCAGACTCAAGGGCGGCTGCGAATATATTATTCCGGAATATGACGAGCGCGGCGAGGTTCAGAAAAACGGCACACTTGCAGGCGGTCAGGACTTTATCGAGCTTAAATGGGATAATGCGTTCGATACTCTTACGACAATCGGCGGATTCCTTATTGATATGAAGTACGGAGTTTTGGGAAAAATCATAAATGACGGGGACAGCAAAAAATCGGACATTATTTCGTTCGGCGGAAGCCTTGACCTCAGCTTTATGACGCCGGGCGGCGCAGCGGCAGTAAGGAGCAATACCGCAGCGGGAGCTAAATGGACAACAAAGGGCACGGAGCTTAACTACGGCGATGAACTTGATGACGGATATTCATTCGGTCTGACGTTTGATGAAGATTCAGGCGAGTTCCGCTCGCAGGTTGCAGAACGTGATATCGAACCTACAAATAAGGACGCGGACAGAGTCGAAGCAGGTGCGTCCATTCACGATGTACTTTTCGGCGGCAAAACCCCGGGGTATATCGGAATTAATATGAGCGCAAATGTAACTTTGCCGCAGCTTGTGAAATTTCTGCCGCAAAAAATAGAAGGCACGCTGGACATTAATACTATCGGCGGATATATGGTAGGCGTGGATGCGGAGGTTGAAACCGCGGCGGTTGCCATGGCATTTTCTCTGGTGGTGAAGTCATCACCGTCCGGCGCGCCTGTACCGGATAAAATGTATTTCAGCATAGGCGGCTTTGAACCCGGAATAAATGTTGACGGACTCGGCGTTCTGTGGGTGACCGGAGGAGGCGGCGGTTTTGAAAATCTCTATGATACAATTTACGGAAAAGACGGAGTTCCGCCGCTTACATTGCTTTTGCATGTTGAATTTGATGTAACAAAAATCCTCACCGGAAACGCGGATTTGGAGCTGTCATTGCGCTCTTTGAAAATTTCGTTTGATGATTTGAGCCTTAAAAAAATCAAAGACGCAAAGTTTGTTGACGGAGGAGAGGTAGCCGTCGGCTGGTATCCGAATTTCAATCTGAATCTGTCGGCAGGCGTAAACTTTATGCAAATAATGCACGGACGTTTTACAATTACGGCGGCGGCAGGCAATGACACGGCTGATTTTGTTCAGTTTGCTTTGTATGTTGCCATTAATCTGCCTAAATATATCCCGATTGTAGGCGGCATGGAGCTTGCGTCGGCAGAGCTTGGCGGCGGCAGCGAAAAAGTTTGGGGAGCGGTTGAGGTTCTCAGCCTTATCAAGGTCGGCTTTACATATTACTGGGGCGGTAAAATTGAGTTTACGCACGGCAGTTCAAGCGGAACCGAGACCTTTGCAGCATTATCGGCAGATGATGACGAAGGCATAAGACGAACGAAAATGCTCTATAATGAAATGCTTAAGCCTATGCAAATCGGAGAAGATCCGAAAACGGGCGAGCCGCAGTTTGCATCAATAGGCGGAAATCTTTCGTACTGTGCAGGAAGCACTGCGGTCGCGGATTTTGAAGAAAGAGCCGCCGGAGGGGGTATAACCCTTATGGATGCAGGAACTCCCGAAACGGAAATTATAACCAATGCCGAGAGAACAAAACATATTGTCACTTTCGGCGAACAGTGCGATTACATGCTTTCCGTGAGCCGCTCGGACGGCGGTGATGTTTCGGATATCAGAAACTGCATGAAAGTTACAAAGGACGGAGCGGCATACGGTTTGAATTATTACACTGCTCCGGCAACGGGAGCAAGTGACGCCGAAAAGAAAGCCGCTCTAAGAGATGCAAATATAAATATATGCGGCAATGCGGCATATATAGCTATTCCCAAATCTGAAAGTACGGGCAAATTCATGGTAGAATTTTCGGATAATAACGCATATGATATAAGCGCCGTAAAGGTTAATCCCATATCGGAAATTACTTCATGCAATGCACAGTTGAACGGAAATGAGCTGACAGTATCATGGAGCGGAAACAATTTAAGCGACAGTGCAAAAATTATTATTTCCGCAACAGATTCAACCGACAGTAATTCGGTTGTCCTGAACGAGAATGAAATATCCGCAAAATCGGGGAGCGCAACGGTTTTGATTCCTGAAAAGCTTGCAAGCGGAGAGTATAATATTAATATTACTTTGAGCGATGAAAATACTTGCTTTGATAAATACAGCGCAGGGACGGTAAGTATAGTTAATACCAAAGCCCCTCTTGCGGCAACCGATGTTAAAATCAGCAATTGCGGCGATGACAGACTGAAAATAACGGTTGATTCGCCCGAGCAGGATTTTGACGGCTATCTTGTAGAGGTGTACGAAGACGGAGTGCTTGCCGATACCGGATTGTACTTCGGCAGAGATGAGGAGATAACAGTCGGCGGACGGTATGATGTACCGATTACAGATGAGTACGGGAATCCGACGGGTCAGAGTATGACAGTCGGATATACTCCGGGCAGGAAATATTCTGCAAAGGTAAGACTCTGCAATATAGAAGACCCTGATAAAAATGCAAGCGGAGATGAAATTTATCATTGCAGTCCGTATAAAATGACGTCGGAGGAGACTTTGAAAGAGTCGTCAAGACCGGAGATAACCCTTGATTATAAGGACGGCAGGGTCGTAATAAAGTCAAATGTGCCGGTAAGCGGTGAACTTTATATCGATTCGGATATAAATAACCGATATGAATTTAATGATAAGAGCTCCGATATGTCACAGGAAACAGAGCTTGCGGACGGCAGCCATACATTGGAATTTTATGCCCGGGACGAAGACGGCGACCATGCGCTGGTTCAGCAAATTGTAAATGTTGATACCACTCCGCCTACTGTTCTGGTATCTTCGCCGGTGAGCGGAGCTTTGTTTGACGGAGACAGCTTGGAAATCGCTGCCTCGGCAGATATGGATGCGGAATATTCCTTTAAAATCAACGGAAATTCCGTATTGCCGAAAGAAAGTAATTTGTTTGAGGGCGGAATGTTAAAATGCACGCTTCCGCTCGGCAATGAAAAAAATTCTGCAAAAATAAATCTTGAAATAAATGCCTGCGATGCAAGCGGAAACAAGACGGTAAAAAATATTTTGCTTACGAATAAGAAACTTTCCGAAATAAATTCAATTTTTATTTCAAATACGGAGGACGAACCTGCGGATGGGAAAATTATTCTGGCAGAGGGTGAATCCGCAGAGCTTAAAGTGTTCGGCACAACGCCTGACGGAAGCCGGACGGACATAACCGGCATGACGGGTGTCACGGTAAAGGCGGCAGGCGGCAGCTCCGCCGAATTGGACGGAACTAAGGTGACAGGCAAGTTTGGCGGACAAACGCTCATCAGCGCCGAGCTTGACCTGGGAGGAAATGATTCTTTGTATGACGGAGTTGTTATAGAAACTGCCGATAAACCGTTAAACTTCTCAGCTTTAAAGCAAATAATTGAAGAAGCAAAGCTTACAGAAAATATTGGCTATACAGATGTAAGCTGGGCGGCACTTCAGAACGCAATTGCAGGCGGCGAACAGATTATTAATACCGATGGTGTATCGCAGAGTGATATAGATAATGCGTCAACGGCAATTTCAGATGCAATTGCCGCACTCATCAAAAAAGGCAGCGGCGGCAGCAGCTCACTCGGCGGCGGCACTGCATATTATGTGGTATCATTTGATACAAACGGCGGCAGTACGGCAGAAAATCAAAGAGTGCAGTCGGGGCATAAGCTCACACTGCCTGCCGACCCGACAAAGGCAGGATATACGTTTGACGGCTGGTATTCCGATAAAGAGCTGAAAACCGAATATGATTTCAGCAAAGGCGTAACAAGCAGCTTCACTCTTTATGCAAAATGGAAAGACAATGCATATATCAGTCGGTTTACAGATGTAAACGAAAATGACTGGTTCTGCGAGGATGTGCTCTATGCGTGCCGCAGCGGATTATTCAGCGGAACAAGCGAGACCGGTTTTGAACCGAACGCTTCGCTGTCGAGGGCAATGCTTGTTACGGTATTGTGGCGTGCAGAGGGCAAACCTCAGATTAACTACGCAATGTTGTTTGAAGATGTTAACGAGGACAGTTATTATGCGGAGGCGGTTCGCTGGGCAGCCGGTGAGAAAATAGTCTACGGATATTCCGATACGGAATTTGCCCCCGATGACCGGATAACAAGAGAGCAGCTTGCGGCGGTTATGTACCGATATGCAGCGTATAAGGGATATGATGTAAGTGCAAAAGCAGATTTAAGCGCTTACACCGACGCAAAGGATATTTCCGAATATGCATTGGCGGCAATAGGCTATGCGGTCGGAACCGGATTTATAAAGGGAAAATCCGGGACTACGGTTAATCCTTTGGATAATGTAACCCGAGCAGAAACAGCGGCTATTCTACGAAGATTTATTGAGGGGAACAAGTAAATCGGTTAAAAAAGGGAAGGAACAGAGAGTAATGAAAAAGTCCGGAATACAGCAATTATATATAATGTAACCATTTTGGAGAGGAGATTCCGAAGCTTTTTCCTATCCACTCAAAAGGCGGTGTAATTTTTATACACCGCCTCGTATAATATATTTGTGATTATTTTTCAAGAAAATCACATAAAAAACTTGTTATCTCATAAG